>CALKDH010000059.1 GCA_938086805.1 uncultured PS1 clade bacterium
TCAGCTCAGGCAAAAGAGTCTTTAGGCAGAGGTGCAACTCTTGCGGGTACAAGTACTACAACGGGCGATGGTGGTATGACACCAGAAGAGAGGGGTCACTCTAAAACTCTCATATACCAATATTTACCATCAAGATACGGAATGAATCCTGATGATTTAAGGCGTGCTGATGCCATTGAAATTGTTCTTGGTCAGGGCGCTAAGCCAGGTGGCGGAGGTATGCTTTTAGGTCAAAAAATCTCTCCAAGAGTTGCAGAAATGAGAAATCTTCCTGAGGGAATCGATCAGAGATCTGCGTGTCGACATCCAGATTGGACTGGGCCTGATGATCTTGAAATTAAGATACAAGAGCTCCGTGAAATCACTAACTGGGAGAAGCCGATTTATGTAAAGGTTGGGGCTACACGAGTTTTCTATGATGTTACTTTAGCAGTTAAGGCAGGAGCAGACGTCGTTGTTGTTGACGGTATGCAAGGTGGAACAGCAGCAACTCAAGATGTATTTATTGAGCATGTTGGTATTCCAACACTACCAGCTGTCAGAATGGCTGTTGAGGCCCTACAAGAGATGGATATGCATCGTAAAGTTCAGCTGATTGTTTCTGGTGGTATAAGGAGTGGTGCTGATGTGGCTAAAGCCCTAGCCCTTGGTGCTGATGCAGTCTCTATAGGCACTGCTGCGCTAATCGCTCTGGGCGATCAAAGCCCAGAATTTGATGATGAGTATAAGGAAATTGGATCTGCTGCTGGATTTTGGGATGATTATCAGGCGGGTAATGACCCAGCTGGAATTACGACGCAAGATCCTGAGCTTGCTAAAAGGCTTGATCCAATACTAGGGGGTCGAAGATTAGCAAACTACATTAACGTTTTGACTCTTGAGTTGCAAACTTTGGCGCGCGCTTGTGGCAAAAGCCATGTGCATAATTTGGAGCCAGAGGATATGGTAGCATTGACAATGGAAGCTGCTGCTATGGCTGGAGTCCCATTAGCTGGTACAAGTTGGATTCCTGGAAAAAATGGAATGTAAACTACTTAAATTATTTATAAAAAATGACAGATAGGAGGATTTATGGCTATTAAACTCAGTAAGGTTGCTAAAGAACGAGGCATTGAATATTTTTTGATTAGCTTTGTGGATTTATTTGGTAGTCTCCGCTCTAAATTAGTTCCTGCAAGGGCTATAGATGATATGCAAAAAGAGGGTGCCGGTTTCGCTGGATTTGCTGCCTGGCTTGATATGACACCTGCTCACCCTGACATGTTTGCTATTCCTGATCCAGACAGTTTAATTCAACTGCCATGGAAGCCTGAAGTTGCTTGGCTTGCCTCGGATCTATGGATGGACGGTAAACCAGTGGAGGCGTCTCCAAGAGTAGCCTTAAAGAGGCAACTTGCTGAAGCTGAAAAACAAGGTTTTAGAATGAAAACGGGGGTTGAGTGTGAGTACCATTTAATTAATGATGATGGCACAGATATTTCAGATGAGAAAGATACACAAAGTAAGCCTTGTTATGATCAGCAAGCTTTAATGCGACAGTACCCAGTGATTAAGCAAATTTGTGACAGTATGATTGAGCTCGGTTGGGGGCCCTATCAAAATGATCATGAGGATGCCAATGGTCAATTTGAGATGAATTGGGATTTTGACGACGCACTTACCACTGCCGATCGTCAAGTATTTTTTAAATTTATGGTGAAATCGATAGCAGAACTTCATGGAATGCGTGCTACATTTATGCCAAAACCATTCAGCCACTTGACGGGCAATGGTTGTCACTCTCACCTCTCTATCTGGAGCCTTGATGGCTCTAAAAATCTCTTTAATGGGGATGATGATAGCAGGGGGCTAGGATTATCTTCTTTGGCATATCAGTTCTTAGGCGGAATTATGCATAGTGCAGACAGATTAACAGCAATCTTTAATCCAACTGTGAATAGTTATAAACGAATTAATGCTCCAAGAACTCTCTCTGGGGCAACATGGTCTCCAAGTTCAATTACTTACGGAGGGAATAACCGCACGCATATGATTCGAGTCCCAGACTCTGGTAGATTTGAATTGAGACTAATGGATGGCGCTGCAAATGCTTACCTTATGCAGGCCGCTATTCTCGCATGTGGACTAGATGGAATAGCAGCAAACCGAGATCCTGGTGATCCATTAGATATCAATATGTATGAGCTTGGTAAAGATATTGAAGGTTATAAACAGCTTCCAAAAAATCTACTTGATGCTCTTCGACTTCTCGAGGAGAGTGATGTTTTGAGAGAAAGGCTTGGAGATGAATTGATTGATGCTTACATCAAGCTTAAGCAAAGTCAATGGAATGACTATTCAGCACATCTCAGTCAATGGGAGAGAGATAATACTCTAGACTGTTGATAAAAATTTGCTGAAATGAGCTATGATAAATTTGAACTAGGCGATGTAACTCTTCTCTCTGGAGAGGTTCTTCATTCAGCATTCTTGGCCTATAAAACCTATGGTAAATTGGATGCCAATAAAAGTAATGTTGTTGTTTTGCCTACCTTCTATACTGGATCACATCAAAGAAATGAAGGATTCTTCGGTCCTGGAAGAGCAATAGATCCAGATAGGCACTTCATTGTTTCAGTTAATATGTTTGGCAATGGCATCTCTTCCTCTCCAAGCAATACTGAGTCGCCTCAGGATGGCCCAAGGTTCCCTCATATTTTTCTCTGGGATAATATTGCATGCCAGTATCGCCTTCTGACTGAGGCATTAGGAGTAAAGAGAATTGCTCTGGTGACAGGATGGTCAATGGCTGGATGCCAGGCGTATCAGTGGGCTGCTCAGTACCCTGATTTTGTTGATGCTATTTTGCCCTTCTGCGCCTCTGCAAAAACTTCACCACACAACTTTGTATTTCTTGAAGGCGTAAGGGCGGCACTTTGTGCAGACCAACATTGGAATAATGGAGACTATAGCTCACCTCCTGTTAGGGGACTAAAAGCATTCGCAAGGGTTTATGCGGGATGGGCTTTTTCCCAAACTTTTTATCGAGACTCACTCTATAAAACAATTGGTTATGAATCGTTTGAGGATTTATTGGTTGATTGGGAAGAAGACCACGCTAAAAATTGGGATGCCAACAACCTTATTTCTAAGCTAAGGACTTGGCAGACTAGTGACATCAGTATTGGGCCAATTTATCAGGGCAATTTTGAGATGGCTCTGAAATCAATAAAGGCTAAAACCATTTTGATGCCCTGTTCTCAAGATTTATATTTTCCTCCTGAAGATAATGCCATTGAAGCTAGCTTTATAGCAAATGTTGAATTCAGACCCTTTGATTCACCATTTGGTCATTGCGCTGCAAACCCTGGAAATGATTCTGACTTTACTCAGGCCCTTGAGAAAAGCCTACAGGAACTTTTGGAATACTAAATGTATGGGTTGATATGACAATTACATGGCAAGATTTTGAAAAAGTTGATATAAGAATTGGAACGATCATTATGGTCGAGGATTTTCCAGAAGCAAGAAAGCCAGCTTATATACTTCATGTTGACTTTGGCACTGAAATTGGAATCAAGAAATCTAGTTCGCAAATTACTGACCTCTACAATAAAGATCAATTGAAAGATAAACAAGTCATGGGGGTTGTGAATTTTTCACCTAAGCAAGTTGGGCCTATTATGAGTGAATGTCTTGTTTTAGGGTTTTATCGTCAAG
>CALKDH010000060.1 GCA_938086805.1 uncultured PS1 clade bacterium
TGGGGTTGACCCAAAAATTATGGGTACAGGTCCAATACCTGCCAGTGCCAGGTGTTTAGATAAGGCTGGCTGGAAAGCCTCTGAACTTGATAGAATTGAGGCTAATGAGGCATTTGCAGCGCAGGCCATGTCCGTGAATGACTCTCTTGGCTTGGATAAATCTAAAGTGAATGTGACTGGAGGTGCTATTGCTCTTGGACATCCAATTGGAGCATCAGGAGCAAGAATATTGGTAACTCTTCTCTATGGGATGAAGAGAGATAAGGCAGACAAAGGTCTTGCAACTTTGTGCATTGGAGGCGGAATGGGCGTTGCTATGGCCGTTGAAAGAATTGAATAGTCTTTAGTTCAAAAAACTTTAATTATTTAAAGAAATATCATTTTGAACTGTATTTAAATATGGTGTCATATTTATAGTTGACAACTATCTAAAAAATATGTAGCCTGTCTATCCAGTCAAGAAGTTTAAGTCATTTAATTGGCTAAATTATAATCAGGACTTTGAAAAAAAATTGTTGAGCCTCTAAGATGATTTTTTGAGGCTTAATATTTGGGGTAATATTTCTGCGTTATAGTTGATTTAATATTAATGCATGTATTACATTTGTTTAACAATAAAGGAGTAAACAATGAAAATAGGAAGTTTTAGTAAACTTTTAATCATAGCCTTATCTAGTTTTATTTTGTCGGGTCAGGTATTTGCTGACAAAATTAAAGTTGCAGGAATTTACACACAGCCACTTCAGCAAAAATGGGATGCAAGATTGCATTTAGCCCTTCAAGCTGCAGCTGATAGAGGTGAAATTGATTATGTAAATTCAGAGAAAGTTTCAAACACAGACTATGTTAGAGTTTTAAGGGAATATTCTGAAAGTGGGGTAGATCTCATAGTTGGTGAAGCATTTGGTATTAGTGCTGAAGCCAGAAAGGTAGCAGATGACTACCCAAACATAGCATATCTAATGGGAGATCCTGGAAGTGGTTATGGTGGAGAGCATGGAAGTAATTTTTCAGTATTCGATAATTATATTCATGAGCCCTGCTATTTGATGGGGATTATTGCTGGTGGTATGACCGAAACCAATAAAATTGGAATGGTTGGAGGTTACGCAATTGGCGAAGTGAACCGTTTGTTCCATGCATTTATGGCTGGCGCTAGGTCAGTTAATCCTGATGTTGAGTTCAAGGTAAGCTTTATCGGCTCTTGGTATGATCCTCCAAAAGCTAAAGAAGCCGCATTTGCACAAATCGAAGCTGGTGTTGATATTTTATATGCTGAGCGTGCTGGTGTAGTGGATGCTGCTAGAGAAAAAGGCATACTTGCATTTGGAAATGTTAACGATATGAATAAAGAGGAAAACGGCACAGATGTTGTTGTCACATCAGCTTTATGGCATATGGAAAATGCAATCGATCATGCTATCGCTAGAGTTAAAGCGGGAACTTATGCAGCTGAGGATTACAAAGAATGGACAATGATGCAAAAAGGTGGTGCTTCACTAGCTCCTTACTATGAGTTTGAAAGTAGAATTGATAGTGATGTTAAAACTAAAGTTGCTGCAATGTCTAGAAAAATCTTAGGTGGTGGTCTTGTAGTTGGAATTAACGACGACGAGCCAAAATCAACGTACTAAGATTATCAAATGAAAAAGCTACAATTTTCCGAAATTTGTAAAAGTTTTGGTTCGGTTGTAGCAAATGACAATATTTCACTCTCACTTGGTGAGGGTGAAATTTTGTCTTTATTAGGTGAAAATGGTGCGGGTAAGACCACACTAATGAATATACTTTTTGGACACTATGTAAGTGACAATGGGTTTATCGAAGTTGGGGGTCAAAAATTAACTCCTGGCTCAACAAAAGCTTCGCTTGATGCGGGGATAGGTATGGTGCACCAACACTTTACTCTAGCGGATAATCTTACTGTACTAGAAAATATCATTCTTGGTACCGAGCCTTTAACGAGACTTTGGAGTCAAAAAAAACAAGCCTATAAAAAGCTTCAAGAGCTATCTAAGCGTTTTGGTTTAGTAATTAACCCAGATGCTAGAGTAGCTGATTTGACGGTTGGTGAGAAACAAAGAGTTGAAATTATTAAGGCACTTTACCGAGATGCAAGTATTTTGATACTTGATGAGCCTACGGCAGTCCTAACTCCTCAAGAAAGTGAACAGCTTTTTAAAGTACTTAAAGAAATGGTAAAAGCTGGTCTATCAATAATGTTCATTTCACACAAATTAAATGAAATACTAGAAATAAGTGATCGAATTATAGTGCTTCGTCATGGCAAAGTAGTAGGAGAGGTCGCAACAAAAAATGCGAGTAAGGAATCTCTTGCAGAAATGATGGTTGGGCGAAAAGTCACAAGGCCTGCTTATAAAAAATTGAAAAAAGGTAAAGCAGTTGTAGAGCTTAATGATGTTTGCCTGAAGGCAAACGAGGGCTCAACTTCTTTAAATAACATTCATCTTAAAATTCATGAAAAAGAAATTATTGGCCTTGCGGGCGTTGCAGGCAATGGTCAGGCAGGTTTGGCATCAATACTTCAAGGTTTAGCATCTCCAAGCTCAGGTGACTTTAGGTTGTTTGGAGAAAGTTTGAATAAATACAATCCCACTTTTCTTACTAAATCTGGAGTAGCAAGAATTCCAGAGGATCGATCAAAGGAGGGTGTTATAGGTGAAATGGAAATCTGGGAAAATTTCCTTGGTGAGGAGTTGCGTACCAAATCAAAATCAGGATTCTTTATTGACAAAAAGCAAGCAGTCAGCAATGCTGAAAAATTAATTCAAGAATATGATATTCGTTGTGAAGGACCATTTGCATCCACAAGATTGTTGTCAGGTGGAAATATTCAAAAATTAATCCTAGCTAGAAGTTTATCCAATAATCCTCGATTTATTATAGCAAATAAGCCAGCTAGAGGATTAGATGAAGGTGCCATAAGTTTTGTACAGCAGCAGATAGTTAATGCAAAATCAAAAGGTGCTGGCGTTCTTCTGATTAGTGAAGATTTAGACGAAATTTTCGAATTATCTGATCGTATTGCTGTGATTTTTGGTGGAAGAATACAGGGTCCTTTTGATTCTAATAAGGTCAATAAAAATCAAGTAGGTCTAATGATGAGTGGTGAAATGAAATCGGATAGCATTTATGAGAATTAAAACAAGAAGAAATACACCTGTTTGGTTAATAGCAGTGTTACCTCTTCTTTCCATTGGAGTTGCGTTCATTATTGGCGCTTTTTTCATTCTTTGGGCAGGTGAGTCTCCAATTAGAGCTTATCTTGCATTAATCAAAGGTTCTTTAGGCTCAACATTTGCAATTACTGAGTCTTTATCAAGGGCAACCCCTTTAATATTCACAGGTTTAGCTGCTGCCGTTGCATTTCGAGCGAAATTTTGGAATATTGGCGCAGAGGGGCAATTATATTGTGGTGCAATGGCAGCAACCCTTATTGGAACAGGAATGATAGATCTTCCTGCGCCAATTATGATACCAATGTTGTTTATTGCTGGAGCAATCGCTGGCTGTCTAATTTTGTTGGTACCAGTTGTTCTTAAAACTCATATGAAGGTAGATGAAGTAGTTACAACTCTGTTACTTAATTTTGTAATACTGCTATTCGTAAATATGTTACTCGAAGGGCCTTGGAAAGACCCTATGGCTATGGGTTGGCCTCAAGCTGCTAGAATTATTGATAATGGAGTATTGCCTACCATTGTTGCTAAAAGTCGATTGCATCTTGGAATAATTGTTGCTTTATTGATGTCTATATTGATGTGGGCCATTCTTCGATTTACGGTGTGGGGATACGAGATACGTGCGGTTGGACATAATCAGCAAGCCTCAACTTTTTATGGAATATCAATCAATAAATCAGTACTAATGGTTGCACTTTTTAGTGGTGGTTTAGCTGGTATGGCCGGAGTAAGTGAGGTAGCAGGGCTAAAAGGTTATTTAACACTGACTTTGTCACCAGGTTTTGGATACACAGGTATAGCGGTTGCAATGCTTGCTCAATTACATCCAATTGGAGTAATCATTTCAGCAATATTTTTAGCAGCAATCTATGTAGGTGCTGATGCAATGAGCCGAACAATTGACATTCCTAACTATATTGCGGATATTTTAGTTGCCATATCTTTGTTATCAGTTTTAGTTGGAGCAATGCTCACACGATATCGTATTGTATGGGGTAAATAATTATGATGGAATTATTTGAGATGATGTTAACAACAAGTTTATGGGCTGCAGTTATTAGGATTGCAACTCCATTAATTTTTGCTACATTAGGTGAATTGATTTGTGAGCGTGCAGGTGTTCTAAATCTTGGTATTGAAGGCATTATGACAATTGGTGCAATGGCAGGCTGGTTATGGGTTTATCAAGGTGGAGACCTTTGGGGAGGTATTGTATTTGCTGCAATTGTTGGGATGATATTTGGCTTTATCCACAGTATGCTAGTTGTTTACCTTGGTTTATCTCAACATGTCAGTGGAATCGGCATCACCCTTCTTGCTTCATCAATAAGTTACTACGCTTACACACTCTTAATACCATTTAGTACTACACCACCAAAAATTGTTCCATTTAGTGCGTTTGAAGTTCCAATCTTGTCATCAATTCCAGTTCTGGGGCAAGCCTTATTTCACCAATCAGCATTAACTTATTTGTCATACATATTGGTGATAATTACTTTTTTTGTGCTTTATAAAATGCCTATTGGTTTAACAATAAGAATGGCAGGGGAAAACCCAGTAGCAAATGAAGCTCAAGGTATTAATGTTCTTCTAATTAGGACTGGAGCAGTAATGGTTGGCAGTGCTCTGATGGCTATCGGTGGTGCATTTTTAACAATGTCAGCATTTGATGCATTCTATTTTGGCATGATAAATGGAAGAGGCTGGATTTGTATCGCACTGGTTATTTTTGCTTCTTGGCGCCCTGGTAAAGCATTCTTGGGAGCAATTTTATTTGCTTTATTTGAAGCACTTCAGGTCAGAGCTCAATTGATAGGTGCAGACGTCATTCCATATCAAATATTTTCTATGATGCCATATTTTCTTAGTATTCTAGCAATGATGCTTGTTGCCCGAAAAGCAGCATACCCTAAAGCATTGCTTATTCCATTTAGACAAGGAGACCGAATCTAATGTTTGACTTACTTATTAAAAACGCTAATCTACCTGATGGTCGAAATAACATTGATATTGCTATTCAAAATAAAAAAATTGTAGCTGTGGATAGAAATTTAGTTGGTGATGCATCTCAGACTATTGATGCAACAGACCAATTGGTCTCTCCAAGTCATGTTGATAGTCATTTTCATTTAGATGCTACATTGACTCTGGGCAATCCTCGCTTTAATGAAAGTGGAACATTGCTTGAGGGAATTCAGCTATGGGATGAGCTGAAGCCCCATTTAACTCTAGAGTTGATAAAAAAACGAGCTCGAAAGTTATGTCATTGGGCTATAGCAAATGGATGTCTTGCAATTAGAAGTCATGTGGATATTAGTGATGATCGATTATTAGCCGTAGAAGCGCTTCTAGAGTTAAAAAAAGAAATGCAGGATTGGATTGATATTCAACTTGTTGCATTTCCACAAAATGGATATTTGAGATATAAAAATTCTATCGAAAATTTGGATAGAGCTTTAAAAAAAGGGATAGAAGTTGTTGGGGGAATTCCACACTTTGAAAGGACTATGAGTGAAGGTGCTCATTCCATAAAGCTATTGTGTGAGATTGCTGAAAAACGAGGTTTGCTGGTTGATATGCATTGTGACGAGTCTGATGATCCAATGTCAAGACACGTAGAAACTTTAGCTTTTGAAACTCAACGACTAGGTCTTCTCGGAAGAGTTGCTGGTTCTCACTTGACTTCAATGCATTCAATGGATAATTATTACGTGAGTAAGTTAATGCCTTTAATGCGAGATGCCGATCTACATGTTGTTGCCAATCCATTGATTAATATCACGCTTC
>CALKDH010000061.1 GCA_938086805.1 uncultured PS1 clade bacterium
GCTTATAAAAAAAGCAAAGAAAATAAGGACGCCACCCATAGTAGGAGTTCCCTTTTTTTCTAGATGTGTTTCAGGTCCATCATCACGAATGACCTGCCCAATTTGATACTCTTGAAGCTTTCCAATGATCCATTTACCTAGAAATAGAGTAATGAGAAGCGCTGTCATCATTGCGAACACAGCCCTTACTGTTAAATAGCTAAGAACATTAAAGCCAGTATCTAGTGATGAGAGGAAGCTTAAAAGCTCAAGAAACATGCTTAGTTGTCCTCAGCAGAAATTAATACGAGATCAAAAATTAAGAAGGCATCTTGTGGGATGTTTCCACTAGGGGCGTTTCCAAATACAGATTCATAAGTCGCTATTGCAGTGCGCTCTTCTCCAATTGTCATTTTTTGAACATTCGTTTCTATGATACTAATAATCTCTCCTGTCCCCAGAGGAAAAGGAATAGGGCTTCCAGGAGGACGCATAACTTCTCCAGTATTTGCACTCAGTGCAATATCAACAGTAACAATTTGACCCATACTTGCAAAACTTCCATTACCTTTTTTGGTAATGGTTGTGAAATAGCCTAGCTCATCCTGAATAGCTCCTGGAAAATTTGAAACTACATAGGACTCAAAATTCTGAAGACGTAGCTCTTGCTGAGCAATAATTGCTTCGTTGGCTTTTAAGACAAGTGCATTGAATGAGTCTTCATTTGCAATAAACTCATTGGCCTCATCACCAATTCGCTCAATTTTGACCATTTCGATAGTATCACCTTGAACGATTGCGTTAACCACATCCATTCCCTTGACTACACTTCCAAATACGCTATGTTTGCCATCTAGCCATGGCGTAGGAACGTGCGTAATAAAGAATTGAGAGCCATTAGTGTTAGGACCAGAATTTGCCATCGATAGAACTCCAGGCCCATCGTGTATTAGATCACTAAATTCATCTGCGAACATATAGCCAGGTCCACCAGTACCATCACCATTAGGATCACCACCTTGAATCATGAATTGATCGATAACTCTGTGAAATGAAAGGCCATCATAGTAAGGGGTCCCAAGACCTTTGTTATTCTGTTTTGTTCCTTCAGCTAGAGCAATAAAGTTGGTAACGGTAAGGGGCGCTTTTTTGTAGGCTAGCTCAACAGTAATTTCACCTTTGTTGGTTTGAATGTGGGCATAGATTCCATCATCAAGGTTTGCAAAGGAAAGTGTTGAAATTAGAATTGAAAAGATAGCTATTATTTTTCGCATGATAACCTTAGAATTAAAATGATTAATGATACCCAAAATCATCAATATTTTAGCGCTGTTACGTTAAAATATACGAGTTAGAAATGTAAAGCCATGACTTTCTAAGTTGTGGAATTTAAAAACAGAAATTGAGGAATTTTTTATGTCTTTGCTTATTACAGATGAATGCATTAATTGTGATGTTTGCGTTCCTGAGTGCCCGAACGAAGCGATTTACATGGGCGAAGAAATCTATGAAATTGATGGTGACCTTTGCACAGAGTGTGTGGGTCATTTTGATACCCCTCAATGTGTCGAGGTCTGTCCAGTAGACTGTTGCCTTCCAGATCCCGACAGAGTCGAGACCGAAGAGCAGTTACTAGCTAAAATTAAAACTTAGAGTTTAGATGGCCTCTTGAAGGGCTGACAAGCAAAGCTCAACATTCTCTTTTCTTGATGTGTGACCCATTAGACCGATCCTCCAGATCTGACCTGCTAAGTCACCAAGACCAGCACCGATTTCAATATTAAAGTCATTAATTAGGCTTGAGCGAACTTTGGCATCATCAATACCGTCTGGAATGAATACGCTGTTAAGTTGAGGAAGTCTGCTCGATTCATCCACTAGGTAGTTTATTCCAAGCTTGCTAAGTCCCTCCCTCAGGAGCATATGATTTTCTTTGTGACGCGCCCAAGAGTTTTCTAGTCCCTCTTCAGTGAGCATCACTAGAGATTCATGAAGGCCATAGAGGGTATTAACTGGTGCTGTATGATGATAAGCCCGCTTTGCTCCTTTACCCCAATATCCCATTACTAAATTAAGATCTAAAAACCAGCTTGTAACTGGTGTTTTTCGGTGTGAAAATTTATGGATTGCTTTTTCACTAAAGCTGACGGGTGACAATCCTGGCATTGCTGACAGGCATTTCTGTGATCCAGAATAGATAGCATCAATACCCCAGTCATCAACCCTCAGTTCTGAACCAGCGAGTGAGGTTACGGCATCAACAATGGAGAGGCAGCCATGTTTGTTAGCTAATTCACAGAGTTGCTTTGCATCTGAAATTGCACCTGTAGAGGTTTCTGCATGAACAAAAGCTAAGATCTTAGTATCAGGGTTGTCTACCAAAGCCTGTTCAACTTTTTGAGGATTCACTGGCTTTCCCCAGTCATCATTAATGATGACCGCTTCACCACCAACACGAATAACATTTTCCTTCATTCGCGTTCCAAACACGCCATTGATGCATACAATTACTTTATCACCAGGCTCAACAAGATTCGCAAAGCAAGCCTCCATCCCAGCTGACCCTGGAGCTGAAATAGGCATCGTTAATTCATTTTCAGTTATGAATGCGTACTTTAGCATCTGTTTAGTTTCATCCATCATTTCGATAAATGCAGGATCAAGGTGGCCTATAGTTTGTCGGGCCATTGCATTTAAAATTCTAGTGTGAACATCGGACGGACCTGGTCCCATTAATAGTCTCTTTGGCGGTAAGAATGATTTCATAGTAATATTTAGTGGTTAATGTAAAAATTCTTGCTGCCAATGACCAATTATTTTTAAGCCAATAAAAACAAGATATAATTTTTTTATAATTATCTAAGATAAAAAAAAATTTATTAGTAATTAAATTCATAACCGCTTGAATTTAATTTCAAATCAATTGGGCTCATTTCTTTATGATAGTAATACCTGCACAAACTAAAGGTTCAAGGTGTCAATAATTTCTCAGTTAAGTAAGTCGCTACCAAAGAACATAATCATTAGTGGTGAGGAGAATACTCGTCCTTTCGAGTGTGATGGGCTGAGCGTTTATAAACAAAAGCCACTGGCGGTAGTTTTGCCCAATGAAATCAGTCAAATCAAAAAGGTGTTGGAGATTTGTCGCAAAAATAAAACTCCAGTCGTCACTAGGGGAGCTGGAACAGGATTATCTGGTGGTGCAATGCCAATAAAGGATAGTGTAGTTTTAGGATTATCAAAGTTGACTAAAGTAATTTCTATAAATCCACAAGAGCAAACAGCCATAGTTGAGCCAGGTGTTCGAAATATAGCAATTAGTGAGGCTGCTGATGAGTATGGTCTATATTATGCACCAGATCCTTCATCTCAAATTGCTTGTACAATTGGTGGTAATGTGGCTGAAAATGCAGGAGGGGTTCATTGCCTGAAATACGGTCTTACTGTTCAAAACATTGAATCGATAAAAATAATGACCATTGATGGAGATGAGTTAGTTTTTTCGAGGAATGATGATGGCTTGGGTCTCTTAGCTTTGATGACTGGCTCGGAGGGTCTGCTTGGAATAATTACAGAGATAACCGTAAAGCTTACGAAAAAACCAGAACTTGCTAAACTGGTTATGGCGGGTTTCGATAGTGTTAGAGATTGTGCAGATTCAGTTGCTGGTATTATTCGCCACGGAATTATTCCAGCAGGTCTTGAAATGATGGATGAGTTTGCAATTCAAGCATCTGAAGAGTTTGCAAAACCAGGATATCCATTAGGATCGAAGGCCTTGCTGCTTTGCGAGTTAGATGGCTCTGAAGAGTCTGTGATTCCTGATGTAGATACTGTTGTCAGTTTGCTTTCAAAGGCAAGCTCAATAAGAGTTTCAAAATCTGAGGAGGAGAGGCTCCTATTATGGAAGGGTAGGAAAGCAGCTTTTCCCGCTGTTGGGAGAATATCACCAGACTATTATTGTATGGATGGAACAATACCTAAAAGGCACCTTGCAGATGTTTTAGAGAAAATTAATGCCCTATCAAAGCACTATAGCCTAAGAGTTGCTAATGTCTTCCATGCAGGAGATGGAAACCTCCACCCCTTGATTTTATATGACGCAGGAGTTCCAGGAGAATTAGAAAAGACTGAGGAGTTTGGAAATGAAATTCTAAAGCTCTGCATTGAAGTGGGAGGAAGCATCACTGGAGAGCACGGTGTCGGTGTTGAGAAGTTGGATGCGATGTGTTTCCAGTATAGTGATGCCGAACTTGATGTTTTTCATCAAATAAAAGCTGCATTTGATCCGCAGTCGCTTTTAAATCCAGGTAAGGCAGTGCCTTCGCTTCATCGATGCGCTGAATTAGGAAATATGCATGTCCATCACGGAAATCTTCCGCATCCAGAATTAGAGCGATTCTAATTATGCAGACTATTGGAGAGCTTCAAAAAAAAGTAAGAAACGCAAGTCAGCTCAGAATAACAAACTCTGTTGATGAGTCTAGCGATGAATTATTAAATATGAAATCATACTCTGGTGTTGTTGAGTACTTTCCAGAAGAATTAGTTATAACAGTCAAAGCAGGAACATTAATTAGAGATATAAGTCAGACTTTAAGAAAAAAAAATCAAGCGCTCCCTTTCTTTATAGAAGATGATGAGAAAACAATTGGATCTCTCTATGCTACTGCAGGCTCAGATTTATCAGATAGTGTTTTGGGGATTCAGATAATAAATGGAAAAGGAGATTTATTAAATTTTGGTGGCCAAGTCATGAAAAATGTTGCTGGTTATGATGTCTCAAGACTCCTGGTGGGTTCAATGGGAAGGTTAGCTGTCATTACTCAGATTAGCTTTAAGGTGTTTCCTGAAAAAATGGCTCAGGAGAGAAGAGTCAAGATAGAAAAGAAAAATGATCATTCGCCTCTAAGAAAACAAATTGAAAAAAAACTTAAGGATGTTTTTGATCCTTATGGAGTATTTGTTTAATGCATGCAGAGATAAAAAATATTAATATTTCAGATTCAACAAGAGATAAGGCGACCCAAATTATTGAGTCATGTGTGCATTGTGGTTTCTGCTTAGCAACTTGTCCAACCTATCAGCTTTTGGGTGATGAGCTGGACTCTCCGAGAGGCAGGATTTATTTAATTAAGTCTGCATTAGAGCAAAACCAATTCAGCCTTAAATCATTAAGTCATATGGATCGATGCTTGACGTGTCGCTCATGTGAAACCACTTGCCCATCTGGCGTTGAGTATGGCCAGCTTCTTGAAATAGGCCGAGATGTTATGGAGTCTAAGAGAGGAAGGTTGCAATCACTTTATAGATACTTAGTGAGGAAAATACTTCTTACTCCAACAATCTTTAGGCCACTGGGGTATTTTTATCGTCACTCTAAGATTAACTCTAAGTCTATCCAGCCAGAAAAAGTTAACTCAAAAGTTCTTTTAATTGCAGGTTGTGTCCAGCCATCACTTGCTCCAAACATCAACCATAGCATAAAGAATGTATTATCTAAACTCAGTATTGAAGTGTTAGAGTCCTCTCAATCTGAGTGTTGTGGTGCCCTCGACCAACACCTTGCAGCATCGAGAGATGCCATGAAAAAAGTAAAACAAAATATTGATCGATGGACGCACCAACTTGAATCAGGTGTGGAGTCAATTATTTCAAGCGCAAGTGGTTGTGGCGTAATGATCAAGGACTACCCAAAGCTATTTAAAAGTTCAGATCCATATTTTCAAAAGGCACAATTTGTGTCCTCAAAAACCAAAGATATTGCAGAATTTCTCTCAAGCAAAGATTTGAGTGGACTTCGTTTATCAGAATTAAATGTCACTTATCATGAGCCATGCACGATGCAGCATGGACAACAATTGGGTGGCTTAGTTGAGTCCATACTCTCCCAATTTGGATACACTAAAAAACCAGTCAAAGATTCACATATTTGTTGCGGATCTGCAGGTACATACTCAATTTTTGAGACTAAAATATCAAACCAACTCAGAACCAACAAGATTGAAAATATAAATGCTTCAAAACCTAACATGATAGTTACTAGCAATATTGGATGCTTATTGCATCTTCAAAAAGGAAGCTCTATACCAGTCAAGCATTGGGTGGAACTTCTAGATGTCTAGAAGAAGAAAGTTAAAAGCCAAGATTTATGAAATTGAGATTGAGTCTCTTTCTCATGAAGGAAGAGGCATCTCTCACTTTGACAACAAAGTAATTTTTACACGAGGGGCATTGCCAGGAGAAAAGGTTATTGCTTCAAGGACTCTATCGCGCGCAAAATATGAAGAGGCAGATGTTGTAGAAGTTATTGATTCCTCACCCGATAGAATCGAGCCAAAGTGCTCAGTCTATGGGATATGTGGGGGATGCTCATTTCAACACCTGTCGAGTCCTAATCAAATCAATGCAAAAAATAACTGGCTTCAAAGTGCCTTTCTTGGTCAGGCAAAAGTACAGCCAAAAGAATGGCTCAAGCCAATTCAAGTTGATAGCTGGGGATATCGCAGAAAAGCTCGTTTAGGGGTTCGTTATGTTGCTAAAAAAGAGAAAGTTTTAGTTGGCTTTAGAGAAAGAAAGTCCTCTTTTGTTACAGTTATGAGTCGATGTGAGGTTTTGCATCCCTCTCTAGGCGATAACCTCGAGGTTCTATCTGAATGCATTGAGGCTTTGAGTATTAAAGAGCATGTCCCTCAGATTGAAGTGGCGATTGCTGAGCAAGATACAATTCTGATCTTAAGACACCTTCAGCCACTAAATGATAATGATCAGAAAGTTCTAGATGAGTTTGCGCAAAAATTATCTATTACCTGGTACCTTCAGAGTGGAGGTTTAGAAACAATTAAACCCTTAAATGATCCAGCTCTGCTAACTTATGCAATTCCAAATCACTCTATTGAGATGACATTTCTTCCTAATGACTTCACTCAGGTCAACTTTGAGCTTAATAAAAAAATGATTGATCTTGCATTAGAGCTGCTTCAATTAAACGAAAGTGATGATGTGATTGATCTTTTCTGTGGTCTTGGTAACTTTACACTACCAATCTCAAGGTATGTGAATACTGTTGTTGGTATAGAAGGGGATAAGGGACTTGTCGAGAGAGCAAAAGAAAATGCTAAAGTAAACGATATTGCAAATGCATCATTTTACAAGGCTGACCTCTTTGAAGATGTGTCAGGATATGAATGGTTCAGAGGGAAAAATTATAATAAAGCATTGATTGATCCAGCAAGAACAGGAGCGATTGAAATTGTTGAGCTCTTACCTAAGCTCAAAGTTGAGAGAGTCGTCTATGTGTCATGCAACCCAGCCACCTTGGCAAGAGATACAGCAAGGCTAATTGATTTAGGATTCTCTTTAGAGAGTGCAGGTGTGATGGATATGTTTCCTCAGACTGCACATGTGGAGTCAATTGCACTTTTCGTTAGAAAAAAATGAGCTTAGAGTATCATTAATACAGAAAACTTTATAGGAAGCAAAATGAGTTATAAGAGAAACCTTCTGCCTAAAATGGCTGTTGAGAGAATGAATGAGAATCCAGAGGCTGTTTTGATTGATGTCAGGACAAGGGCGGAACATAAGTACGTAGGTTTTCCGGATAACTCAATTCTTATTCCGTGGTTTGATGAGCCAGATTTAGAGTCTGACCCGGATACTTTTTATGAGTCTGTACTTGATGCACTGAGAGATCGTAATGATGCGATGGATACAGAGCTTATTCTTATTTGTAGGAGTGGATTCAGGTCTAATGAGGCATTAAAGTGTTTACAAAGTAAAGGTTTTACGTGTGTATCTCATGTAGCTAGTGGTTTTGAGGGTGACTTGGATGAGAATGATCATCGAGGGAATTTAAATGGCTGGCGAAATGATGGAATGCCTTGGTCTCAAAGTTAAACAATTTCTAGTTTAGCATAGGAGCTAATTAGCCACTTCGTGCCAACTTTTTGGAACTTTATCTGCAGGCGCATTGCGTCTCCACTTCCCTCATAGTTGAGTATCGTTCCTATTCCAAATTTAGCATGACTGACAAGTTGGCCAATAGCGTATTTAGAATCACTTGATTTTGATACCATTTTTTGGGCAGGGTTTTTAACAGCTTCATAAGATGTAATAACCGAATCACTGTTTGGATTTTTAATATAGTTTAAAAAGTTTCTTGGGATTTCATCCAAAAACCTTGAGTTCATAGAGTAGAACGATTGTCCATGGATAAAGCGTCTACTTGCGAAGGAGAGTGTTAATGAGGACATCGCTCTTGTCATTCCAACATAGCAGAGCCTTCTTTCTTCATCAAGAAGATGAGGCTCATCCTTGCTTTGTCTTGAAGGGAATAAGTCTTCCTCTAAGCCAACTAAAAAAACAACAGGAAACTCTAACCCCTTTGCAGAGTGCACTGTCATGAGTTGAACACAATCATCATTTCCAGAATTCGAGTCACCACTAGAATCAAGAGTTGCAAGGGTAATGAATCCCTCTGTCTCACTTATTTCACTCTCCTCTTCGTGAACATATTGCTTAGCTGCGGTAACTAGCTCTTCTAGGTTTTCTTTTTTACTGCCCGCTTTGTCAGTTTTATCATTTGAGTAATGACTCATGAGTCCAGATTGAATCAGGATAGTATCAACTTTTTCACTTAGATCAAGATTTATAATGCTATCTTTCATTGATTCAATCAAATGAATAAAGCTTTGAAGGGCATTAGAGGCTCTTGAAGGTAGAGAGTCCTTTATTGCTATAGAAGATTGAAATAAATCAGTATGGTTTTCAACTGAATGAGATCTAATTTTTTCAATTGTTGATAAGCCAATTCCGCGGGTTGGAAAATTAATAATACGCTCAAAAGCTATATTATCTGAGGTATTGTTAGTAAGGCGAACATAGCCCATGGCGTCTTTAATTTCAGCCCTTTCGAAAAAACGTAATCCACCATAAATTCTGTAGTTTATGTTTCTCTTAATTAATGCCTCCTCAAAGACCCTTGACTGGGCATTAGATCTATAGAGTATGGCGCATTCGTTTAGGTTTCTCCCTTGGTTAAAATGATTTTCGATTTCACTGACAACATAGTGTGACTCTTCAGTTTCAGTTCTGGCATTAAAAACATTAATTAAGTCGCCATCACCAGACTCAGTCCAGAGTGATTTTTCAAGTCTATTTTGATTGTTAGCAATGAGTGCATTTGAGGCACTTAATATATTCCCTGTAGATCGATAGTTTTGTTCAAGTTTAATAACTTCAATAGGTTTAAAGTCATTCTCTATTTTTTGGATATTTTCAATTTTTGCGCCTCTCCAGCCATAGATTGATTGGTCGTCATCACCAACACAAAAGATGTGATTATTCTCGTTATGAAGTATTTTGATAAATTGGTACTGAATTCGATTGGTATCTTGAAACTCATCCACCAGAATATGTTTAAACTTGTTTTGATAATGTTGCAACAGGTTTTGATTATTTTTGAGTAGCTCATAGCTCTTCACTAAAAGTCCTGCAAAATCGACTAGATCATTCGCTTGGCAGTGTTTTTCATAAAGATCAAATATTTTGGCACTTTGTTTGACGAAAAAATTATAACCCACATCAATGCTTTGAGGCTGAATCCCTTCATCTTTTTGTTGGTTAATAAACCATTGAACTTTCCTGATAGGGAGCTTACTTTCATCTATCGCATTTTCTTTCATTAATCGTTTGATGATTCGATATTGATCCTGTGCGTCAAGAATTTGAAAAGTTGGTGACAGGCTGGCCTCAATTGCGTGGGTACGTATAAGTCTATGCGCTAGTGAGTGAAAGGTGCCAACCCACATTCTTCCTATGGGCTGATATAGAAGTTCACTCAGCCTCTCTTTCATTTCATTGGCAGCCTTATTAGTAAAAGTGACAGCAAGGATGTCATCAGCATGATGGTTTTTCTCTGATACTAGATAATGAATCCGATGAGTAAGTACACGCGTTTTCCCACTTCCAGCTCCAGCAAGAATTAAAGCATTGATGTCTTCTGATAAAGTGACGGATTGACGCTGTTTTTCATTAAGTCCATCAGCTATTGGCGGTGAAATCATAATGCAGTAATCTAAGTGAGAGGTGAAATATATTTATACAGATCTTCAATCGTGATTTCTCCCATAAAGGTTTGCAGAAGTTCACCTTCAGGATTGTAGATAAGTGTTGTTGGCATGCCGACAATTTCACCAAACTTAGTGTATTCAGAGTCATTGATATGAGTGTAAAGAATAATTGGATAGTTGATAGAAAAGCGCTCTACAAATTGATCAATTACTTCAAGATTAACCGGCTCAAAGTCTAAGCCCAGAATCTCTACATGGTCAGAGTTTTCTTTGTAGAACTCTACAAATGCAGGTATCTCTTTTAGGCAAGGTGTGCACCATGAGGCCCAAAAATTTACAACTAGATACTTACCCTTCGTATTTTTTTCTGTAAAAATTTTTCCATTAGTATCCATTAATTCAAAGTTAAGAGATTGGACTGATTCTTGCCATGGCATTAGTTGCTTTACAGAGTCAACAAAATCACTAAAACTTAGTGCTTGGCTAGCATGGAAAGGAGCAATCAGGAGGAGTATAATGAAATATTTTTTCATGAATAATTACTATGAGTACTAAGATTTATCACAATGCACGCTGCTCCAAATCTAGAGCTACTCTTGCTATTTTAGAACAAAATGATGTGGACTTTGAGGTTGTTAATTATCTTGTTAACCCTCCAAGCGAATCTGAAATCAAGTCAATATTAAAAGACTTAGGAATAAATGCGAGAGATCTTCTTCGTAAGGGCGAGGCTAAATTTAAAGAACTGGGGCTTTCTGATAAGACATTGAGTGAAGAACATCTCATAAAGTCAATGATAGAATTTCCCATATTGATTGAGCGACCTATTGTTAGGACTGAGAAGGGTGCGGTAATTGGAAGGCCTCCAGAAAACGTCAATTCAATCCTTTAGGGCCGACTAAGATCTGTGGTAGGGGTGATTATTCAGTAAGCTATAACCCCTATAGATTTGTTCTATTACTATTAATCGAGCCATCGAGTGAGTTAGTGTAAGGTTTGAGATACCCCAAGTAAACATACATTTCTGTTTTATTTCACTAGATAGACCATCCGCACCGCCAATAATCAAAGCAACATCCTCAGCATTGAGTTGCCATTTTTCAATTGATTTGGATAGCTCTTTGCTGGTTTGTTGTTTGCCTAGTTCATCAAATGCTATTAACAAAGTTGCGTTAGAAGCCGCATCTAATATTAATTTTGCTTCAAGACTCTTTGTCATCTCAGGGCTGTTAGACTTTCTACTTTGAGATTCGATTGAAGTGATTACAAAGTTATAGTTTTTAGGCAGTTGTTTTTTATAGTGTTCAATGCCCTCAGAAATCCATTCAGGCATTTTTTTACCAACAGCTATAAGGTTAATCCTCATCTTCCTCGATAGACCATAGTTTCTCTAATTTATAAAATTCACGAGTTTTTTCTGTCATGACATGAACAATAACCTCACCAAGGTCAACCAGTACCCACTCACTAAATTCAGCACCTTCTGTTCCTAGGATAGGCATATTGAGTCTTTTGGCTTCGATACTAACATTGTTGGCAATTCCTCTGACATGCTGAATGGACCTTCCAGTTGCAATAATAATGGCCTCCATGTCATCACTCTGCTGCATGACGTTGATTGTAGTGATGTTTTCTCCTTTTAATTCTTCAATAACATTTTCAACAACTTTTATCTGTTCAGCAAGTTTCATATTTTTTGAAGAAATTTTATTACGGAGGAGGGCATCAAGCCATCAAGTTTTTGATTGGAGGCAATTTTACCTCTAATATCGGTTGATGAAATATCGATCAGCTCAGAATTTGAGAAATATAATAGGCCGCTTGAACTTATATTCAAATCACTCTTATCGAGTGCTA
>CALKDH010000062.1 GCA_938086805.1 uncultured PS1 clade bacterium
TAGAAAGGTCGTGAGGAACTCTGAAAATGGCCTTTCTCCTATAAAACAGATTCCGGTTGAGTCTTTTTTATCTGCTGTAATAAAATGATTATTTTTTGCAATTTCACGAACTTCTTTTTTATTAATCTCTCCAAGAGGAAATAGACTTTGTGAAAGCTGATCTTGATTAAGCAAATGAAGAAAATAGCTTTGATCTTTATTACCATCAATGCCTGCTTTAAGAAGATATTTTCCATTTTCTTCACTAATTCGTGCATAGTGACCAGTTGCAATTTTAGTCGCTCCAAGATCTTTGGCATAGTCAAGAAATGCTTTAAATTTTATTCTTTGATTGCATAAAACATCAGGATTAGGGGTGCGACCTTTCTTATGTTCTGCAAGAAAATGTTCAAAGACATCTTCCCAATATTCATGTGAAAAATTTACAGTATGAAGTTTAATTCCTAACTCATCAGAAACTTGCTGCGCATCTGCTAAATCTTCAGAAGCACTACAATATTCATCTTCATCATCTTCATCCCAATTTTTCATAAACAAGGCTTCAACATTGTAACCTTGTTTAAGAAGTAAATATGCAGCAACTGAGGAATCAACGCCTCCAGAAAGACCAACTATTACCCTAGATTTACTGCTCATTTGTCTCTATCGTAGGCGCTAACAATCTTTTTAACCAGTTGGTGTCGAACAACATCATTAGCATCAAAGTTACAAAAAGCAATATGATCAATATTTTTGAGTATTTTCAAAGCATCCTTAAGTCCAGATTGACTTGGATTAGGTAAGTCAATTTGAGTGATGTCGCCAGTTATTACCATCTTTGAACCAAAACCCATTCTTGTTAAAAACATCTTCATTTGAGGAATGGTAGTATTTTGCGCCTCATCAAGAATAATGTAAGATTCATTGAGTGTCCTACCACGCATAAATGCTAATGGTGCAACCTCTATTACATTTTTTTCTATTAATTTATTAACCTTTTCGAAACCAATAAATTCATACAGGGCGTCATAGATGGGCCGAAGATAAGGATCAACTTTTTCACTTAAATCACCCGGAAGAAAACCTAACTTTTCACCTGCCTCTACAGCTGGTCTAACTAACACTATCCTCTTTACATTAGAATTTTCAAGTGCCTCGACCGCTCTTGCCACAGCCAAGTAAGTTTTGCCTGTTCCTGCAGGTCCAACAGCAAAAACTGCATCATTTTCTAAAATTGCATTGACGTATTTTTGCTGATTACCACTTCTAATATGAATATGTTTCTTGCTGGTTTTAATCGTAACCGAGGGAGCTTCACCATTTGGACTATTAAGAGATTTAATGCATAAGTCGATATCACTAAAATCAATTGATTTCTTTTCTGAAATCGACAAAAGGTCTTGGAGTACAGATACTGCTTTGGCCGAATTATTTCCCTTGATATTGAAATCAGCACCTTTGTTACTGATAGTAACATTTAGATTGTTTGCAATATTTTCAAGGTTTTTATCAAGACTTCCACAAATGTTTGCAAGCTGTTCTGATCGTTTAATATTTAAAGAAAATTTCATGAATTATATTTTACTGAATTACTTTGAAAACAAATGTTAAGTTGCAAGATTTTGCATGTTAATTGATTTATCATTTAACTCATGAAAAAGTTAATATCATTCTTTAAATTTATACTGCTGATCTCGATTTGCTCTCCATACATTGCTTATGCCTTGGAGAATGACTGTGTTGTGCTTGTGTATCATCGTTTTTCAGATGAAGGACCCAAATCCACAAGTACCTCACCAGATGTCTTTAAAAAACACCTAACTTACTTAAAAGATAACGACTTCTCAGTTCTTCCTCTGAAAACAGTAATTAATAAGTTACAGTCAAAAGAAAGATTGCCTCTAAACTGTGTAAGTTTGACTGCAGATGATGGATTTTTGTCAATTTACAAAGAGGCTTTTCCTTTATTAACTCAGTTCCAATTTCCAATGTCAGTCTTTGTTTCAACTAATGCTATTGACAAAAATTATGAGTCAATGATGACTTGGAGTCAGTTGCGCGAAATGGCCCCATTGGTGGATGTATTTAATCACACTGTGAATCATCCTCACTTGGTAAATGTCTCACAGGATAAACTTGAGAATGAAATACACTTTGCCCAAGAAAGAATCTCCGAAGAATTGGAGGTGGTGGATAGATATTTTGCCTATCCCTATGGTGAATTTGATTCTGAGACTTATTCATTTCTTGAATCAAACAAATACATTGCATTTGGACAGCAATCAGGTGTTGTAAGTCAAAATAGTGATTTTTTAAATATACCTAGATTTTCTATGTCTGGTCCTTATGCTGAAATGGAAAGTTTTATTCTTAAAGTCAATACAGTGGCCATGCCATTACTGAGTATTAAGCCAAAATCGATGATAATTTCAGAAAGTAATACACCTGTGCTAGATTTATTTTTTTTAAGGCCACTAACTAAACATGAAAGGAATAATTTTGCATGTTTCGTTTCAGGACAAAATAAAGCTAAATTAGAATGGAGTGGACTGCAGTCTGTTCGTATTTCAGCTCAGGATTCACTTGGAGTTGGAAGGAGTCGATTTAACTGCACTATGCCTTATCAGGAAAAAGGACGATACTATTGGTTCTCAAAATTATGGTTAAGACTTTAAACTAGTTCAGCTGTCAGGGAGTTAGCAATTCCTTCTAGTATTCTAACTGATACGATTTTCCCAATGAGTTCTTCGCCACCCGCAAAGTGGGCAGTTCTCATATTTTCGGTTCTCCCAGAGAGGGTGTTTCCTTTTTTTGAGAAGCCTTCTACCAGAACTTTTTGAGTGCTGCCAATCATTGATTTTGATATCGCTTCTGTATTGCTATTAAGCCTTTGCTGAACAATAGCAAGTCTCTTCTTTTTAGTTTCGGCACTCACATCATCTGGAAAACTTGAGGCAATAGTGCCAGGCCTTTTAGAATAAATAAAACTGAATGATTTATCAAACCCAATTTCATCGATCAATTTAACGGTGTCATTGAAGTCATTTTCTGTTTCACCGGGAAAGCCAATAATGAAGTCTGAGGAAATAGAAATGCCTGGTCGAACTTGCTTTAATTTGCGTATTTTTGATTTATACTCGATGGCAGTATGACCTCGTTTCATTAGTCCTAAGATTTTATCTGAGCCAGCCTGAACTGGAAGGTGAAGATGTGAAACGAGCTCAGGTACTTCAGCATAAGTTTCGATCAGTCTGTCGCTAAATTCGACTGGGTGAGAAGTGGTAAATCTTATCCTTTCAATACCCTCAATTTGAGCAATAATCGAAATTAAAAGGGCCAAATCTGCGACCTCTCCATCATCCATTAGACCTCTGTAAGAGTTCACATTCTGACCGAGTAGATTAACTTCTTTAACTCCCTGCCCAGCTAATAACTCTACTTCACGAAAAACATCATTAAATGGCCTAGAAATTTCCTCGCCTCGAGTGTAAGGCACTACACAAAAAGTGCAATATTTACTACATCCCTCCATGATAGAAACAAAAGCAGATGCACCGTCACTATGAGGCTCGGGCAGGTGATCAAATTTTTCAATTTCAGGAAATGAGATGTCAACTGAAATCTCATTATCGTTTAATGCCTCATTTAGCATATTTGGAAGTCGATGGAGAGTTTGAGGTCCAAAAATCATATCAACGTAAGGCGCTCTCTTAAGAATGAGGTCACCTTCTTGGGAAGCAACACACCCACCAACACCAATTACTAAATTAGGATTTTTTTCTTTAAGTTTCTTCCAACGTCCCAGTTGATGAAATAATTTATCTTCAGCTTTTTCTCTGATCGAACATGTGTTAATTAACAGTACATCAGCTTCATTGATATCTTCAGTAAGATCTAGGCCATGAGAAGCCTTAAGAACATCACTCATCTTATTTGAATCATACTCATTCATTTGACACCCAAAGGTGCGGATGTGAAGTTTAGAGATACTCATTTAAGATTTTTGGATATGTAAAGTCTGTGTTGGATATGCAATCTCGGCGCCATGATCTGCAATGATTTGTGCTATTTCGAGAAGTAATTTGCCTTTAAACTTCTTAAATTGACCCGCATCTGTTAGCGAACTAGATGCCCAGATCACAAAATCAAGGGACGAAGCATTAAACAAGTCAAAATTAACTCTACAAGGTTGCTCTTTATCAATATGCTTACTCTTAGCTAACAGTTCTTCGACTTTCTCAATAATACTTTCCATTTGGGCAATATCGTCATAGCGTATGCCTATAACTTCATGAATTTGCCTATTTGTCATTCTTGATGGAGTTTCAATGGGTATGGTTGCAAAGATTGAATTTGGTACGTAAACCGGATTCTTAGTAAAAGTTCTGATTCGTGTCATTCTCCACCCAATTTTTTCAACTACACCCTCAATACTCTTGTCGGTAGTTCTTATCCAGTCTCCAGTCGAAAATGGTTTGTCCATTTGTATCATAAGGCCGCCAAATACGTTAGCCAGCATATCTTTAGCGGCAAATCCGACGACAATACCACCTACACCTCCAAGTGTTAATATAGATGAAACAGCGTAACCATAAAATTGTGCCACTCCAAGAATAATAGCAAAAACAAAGAGAATTTTAACGAGACGAGTAAAAAGTCTTATCGAGTCTTTATCAACACTCCCTTCGCCTTCAAGGAGAAAGCTCTCGACACTCGAAATTAGCCTTAAGATTCCCCAAGTTAAAATAAATACTGGCGCTATAGCAATATAACCAACAATATCATTCAAAGATTGAATTTCAGAGGTTAACTCTTTCAACGAAAAGTAGAGCCATCCATACCAAATTAGCAGTTTGAGTGGGGCTGATATAGCACCAATTAGATAGTCATCTATTTGGCTTTTAGTGCTTGCAGAATGCTTGGTAATCTGCTTTAAAATCTTACCCAAAATAAAATGAGTAATAACAGTAATTACTAGAAGGACTGCAATCGTTTGAACTGGACTTATGTTGTGGATAAAATCATTCATCAGAGATATTTTAATGGATTAATGGGTTCTTCATATTTTTTCATTTCGAAATAAAAGGGTTTATCGCCAGTAATTGCTATTAACTCCCCTTTTTCAATGGTGTCACCTTCGCTCACAAGTAGCTTCTGATTTTGATTATAAATACTATAAAAACCATAGGCATGCTTGATAATGATCATTTTTCCATAACTAGCCATTCTATCACCACTATAAACGACCTCACCCTTTCTAACAGATCTAACTTCTTGGCCTGGAGCATTATCAAACGTTAATCCATAGTGACCATCTTTTTCAGAATAATTTTTTTGAATTGGAGAATCGACTGGCAAAGACCAGTTCTTTTTTACATTTGATTTATTAGATTTTGATATGCTGACTTGGCTGGAAGATTCAACTGCATTGAAGGACTTCTCTTCAACAACAACCTGACCAGGCTGATTAGTCAAACAACCTGAAAGGCATACAAAAACAACAAGTGTTATTAATTTAGTGTCCATACCATACAAATAAAGCTATCGCTGCAATTAGAAGATATCCGAGCCAATCAATGTATTTATTTAACCATGCATCAGCCATTTTTCCAAACTTTCGAACAACAAAAGATATTAAAAAATACCTAGAGCCTCTAGCAATTAAAGAAAAGACAATAAATGGAAATAGAGACATTGACATCATTCCGGCAGAAATTGTAAAAAGTTTATATGGAATTGGGCTAAAACCTGCAATTAAGATAATATAGATGCCATAAGTTTGGAAGTATATTTGTGCGGTTTCAAATTTTGCTTCATAGCCTAAATTAATTAGTAATGGCATAATAAAGTTTTCCGCTTGAACTCCAATGTAATAACCTAGAACTGCACCCAGGACTGATGCAATAGTGCAAACGAAAGCAAAATAGAAAGCTTTTGATCTATTTCTCAATGACATTGAAGCTAACAATAAGTCCTGAAGAGGCAATGGAATAATGATCGACTCAAAAAAACTTATTACTGAAAGCCAAAGTATGGCAAATCGACTTGAAGACCAATCTAAAATCTTGTTATAAATTGAGTGAAAAGGCCTCATAACGAGCTTAATATCTATTTTTTCATCATGGGGAAGCCCAATCGCTCTCTAGATTCATAGTAGGCTTGGGCAACTTTTTGACTCATTGATCTAACTCTTCGAATAAATCTTGCCCTGTCAGTTACACTAATTGCTTTTCTAGAGTCAAGGAGATTAAAAATATGAGAAGCTTTCATTGTTTGCTCATAGGCTGGAAAGGGAAGGTTCTCCTCTATAAGTTTTGAATTCATTGATTCAGCTTCATCAAATTGTCTTAATAATATGCTTGTATCAGCAATTTCAAAATTATATTTTGATTGCTCAACTTCATTTTGATGGAAAACATCACCATAAGTAAGACCATCCGTCCAAACTAAATCATAAACACTATCAACACCCTGAAGGTACATTGCAAGCCTCTCAAGGCCATAAGTAAGCTCCCCAGAGACCGGTTTACAGGTTAGCCCGCCAACTTGCTGGAAATAAGTAAATTGACTGACTTCCATTCCATTTAGCCATACTTCCCAGCCAAGACCCCAAGCTCCCAAAGTGGGTGATTCCCAATTATCTTCAACAAACCTAACATCATGCATTTTTAAGTCAATACCTATAGAGGTTAATGAATCCAGATAAAGGTCTTGAATATTGCTTGGTGAAGGTTTTAATAAAACTTGAAATTGATAATAGTGCTGAAGTCGATTAGGGTTTTCTCCATAGCGACCATCTCCAGGTCGCCTGGAAGGCTGAACGTAAGCCGCTTTCCATGGTTCTGGTCCAATTGACCTGATAAAGGTAGCAGGATGAAAGGTTCCAGCACCAACTTCCATGTCAAATGGCTGAACAATGGCGCAACCTTTCTCTGCCCAGAAACTTTGTAATTTAAGGATTAAGTTCTGAAATGATTTGGAAGTGTCGAGCCCTAAATTAGACATTTAATTTGAATTGAGAAATAATAAAATTTTACCCCACCAATTTGCCATAGTACCTACATTTGAATTTAGGTTAAAGAATTAAAAAAAATGCGGGAAAAATCCCGCATTTAACAAAAGCCATGGAGTTTTTAACAAAAGCAATGGAGTTTTAATATTTATAAGCCTCTGGCTTGAATGGGCCTTCTATCGGAGTATTAATATAATTAGCTTGCTCGTCGGTCAAAACAGTTAGAACGCCACCAAAGCCTCCAACCATTCCTGCTGCTACCTCTTCGTCAAGTTTCTTTGGAAGAAGTTCAACAGTGACATTTGAAGCCTTTTCCTCTTTTGGCAAATCTGCAAATTTCTTCTTATAAAGATGCATTTGAGCAAGCACCTGATTGGCAAAAGATCCATCCATAATTCTTGATGGATGACCAGTTGCATTGCCTAAGTTCACTAGTCTTCCTTCAGAAAGAAGAATTAAGTAGTCATTATTATCATTTGAGCGATATATTCGATGAACTTGAGGTTTTACTTCGTCCCATTTCCAATTATCACGCATATATTTTGTATCAATCTCATTATCAAAGTGGCCAATATTGCAGACTACTGAGCC
>CALKDH010000063.1 GCA_938086805.1 uncultured PS1 clade bacterium
CATCCACTCTTCTATTAAATTCATCTTGAGTGTATAGATCTATAAATAATCCTTGCACGTACTCTTTAAATTTTTTAGTTTTTTCCTGATGCCTTAATAGCTCCTTTTGAGTATCTTTTATTTTTGGATCCATTTCTGATATTTCCATTACTTCCTCCTGATAAAAATTACTGGTTTATAAAAAAAACTTCTTGAATTTCCATATCAAAAGCTAGCGCAATCTTAAAAGCTAGATCTAATGATGGCGTATATTTATATTTTTCAATAGCAACAACGGTTTGTCTGGATACACCAACGAGCTCTGCGAGTTGTTGCTGAGTCATCTCACCGTTATTAAACCTAAGTTTTCGAACAGCATTTTCAATGCGAATTTTTTTCTTAAACATTGCTATCTATAAAGGTAAATCTTTAACAAAAGACTAAAAATGCTTGCTATAAATCCTGAAAACGTTATAGCAATAAGTCCTGTAATGATAGTAAGATTAAACCAGCCAATTAAAACAAGAATAGCTACAATTGATATTCCAAAAATAGCACTGCTAACTTGAAGTGCATAGAGTTCAAAAATCTTATCTCTTTCATCATCAACGTCTTCTTCGTAATGACCAGTGATGATTGAGGATAGAATATTGAAAACAATATGAAGGGCAATAATTAAAATAATACTGCCACCAATTCCCTGAGCCAGCACTTTTGAAACTGCCTGAATTGTCATTGTTGAAGCTTCAGTTAAGTTAAGCCACATCCATATCATCGCAAGTGATGCTCCGGTTATTTCAGCCATGGTATTTCTAATTTTTATATTCATTACCCTACATAAAAATTCTTAACTATGTAAAGTATACCATACATTATGTAATAAATAATTTACTAAAAGTAAAAAATTATATACATAATTCTTAATTTTGAAAAATATTTAAAAATATTTCCTTATGACCTATAATCATTTTGTAATGAAAATCTTTCTTTTTATTTCTCTCATCACAGCCTTAAAAGTATCTATCGCTTCTCTTGAGGTTGCTGATTATAGTGATGATCAGATTTGTTTGATTGCAAAGGATCCACCACTATTGGAACAAGTGACTTTTGAAATAAATGCAAGAAAAATTATTTGTAACGAAGGTATTGCAATCAAAAAGTCAGAAGTATCAAAAAACAAAGCCTCTGCCAGAGGTCTTAAATTTAAAAGATGGAATAAAATGCTTAGAGGAAAAGGGCCAGTTTATACAACTCGCTCAGGCACTAACCTAAAAATTGATACCTTTGGCGATGAAAAATCAGTAACAATTGACAGAGCTTTTTAACTAATGACAGTTTAGTCAATTGGACACATTAGTTAATCCTTAGTAAACTGGTAGCTATGGCTCGAGGTCAAAAATCATTTCAGCATTTAAATAAGTCACCTGTTAATGATGATGAAATTTATCTTATGGTAATGCTTTATACCTATCAACATAAGAGCTTGGAGTTCTTAGCGCGAAAGTTTAATGTCAGCTCTTCCGTAGCTAAAGAAATTATAATTCGTAGTCGCTTTGGTGGCGCCTGTGGATAGCATTTAGTCCTCTATTATTCTTTATCTAAACAACTCTTAATCTACATTTAATCTTCATATCGTGCATTTAGAATATGCAGCATGAAAATTAGAAATTTAATACTTGTAGCCCTCACAGCATTTTCATTAAGTGCATACGCAGATCTCCAAAAAGCCATAGCCTATGATCAGGCGGGCGAGTATGAAAAGTCTGCCAAAGAGCTCTACAAAATAAGTCAACTAGCTACGAGGGGACACCCTAAAGCAATGTTTGAATTTGGTACGATGTATATGAAAGAAGGAATGTGGGTTGTGCAGAGTGAAGAGTCTGGCTTTGAGTGGTGGCTGAAATCAGCAAATCTTGGCTATGCACCTGCTCAGTTCTCGATTGGTGCTTCATACATTGGCGGAATTGGTGTCAACAAAGATCTTATTGAGGCAAAAAAATGGCTTGAAAAGGCTATGGACAGTACCTATAAAAAATACAGTAAGGTTGCTAAAGAGCTCTATACAATGAATGAATTAGACAAAATTTAAATGATTCACGAAGTCAAAGTGAGATTGGCATGAAAGACCTACAACAAGAATTCTCACGTCAAAGCTATTTAGACGCGTCGGCTTTGAAAGTCTTGTTGTAAATTTTTCTGAGTTAGAGGCAAATCCTAATATATAGCAGGGGATTTGTTTCCAAAAAAAGAATATTTAACAATCGCTTTAGGAGAAAGTAATTTTTAAATCTCTCCCCTGCCATACTAAATAGTATACTAAATTTAGATGTCATAATGAGCTAAATTGTTTCAAAAATAGTTATCCTATTATTGATCTCCATAAAAAGGCATGGTATGCTGAAATCTCTTTTAATTATGAAGGGAATATTATGAGTTTAACTTTGGTTTTTAGAATCCAAGCTGTTATGTTTGCTATTTTTGGTGTGATGATGTTGCTAGCACCTGGGGCAATGATGGCTAGTTTTAATGTTACTGAGAGTGCTGTTGCAGAGGGCCTTATGCAGGGCATGTCACTCATGGTTTTGGCTATGGCTTACTTAAGCTGGCAGTTGCCAAACTGGGCGGCAGATAGCATCAAATCAGTTGGTATGTTTTTTGCTATTGTGCACGCAATATGGATACCGTTGACATTGTTCCAAATGAGTTCAGGAATGTTTCCAGCAGATACAGCAAATATTATTGGTAATATAGGTCCTGATCTGGTTCTTGCAATACTGTTCTTTTGGAAATCTAGATAATGTTTCTGAAGTAATCAATAAAAAGGCCCCCAGTGAATAGGGCCTTTTTTATGCTAGTGGAAGTTCTCTTTAAGTTTTGTTGCGTCTACATCTCTCACTACAATATAGAACATTCTTCCAGTCCTTTC
>CALKDH010000064.1 GCA_938086805.1 uncultured PS1 clade bacterium
TTTTTCAAGGGGCTTTCTATGAGGCTCAGGACAGTTCACAAAAACCATATTGGTCTGGCTCTCACTAAAGTCTACTGAAAGCTCTCTTATTGAAGACAAGCCCTCTGCCAGAATTTTAGCGTTATCATGGTCCTCTTGCAGTCTTTGAATATTGTTCTCTAAAGCATACATTCCGCAAGACGCAATTACCCCGACTTGCCTCATTCCACCTCCAAGCATTTTTCTGAGCCGATGCGCTTTCTTAATTATCTCTAGATTGGCAACGAGTAATGAGCCTATAGGAGCCCCTAAACCTTTTGAAAGGCAAATTGATACGCTATCAAAAGAGCTAGTTAATTGTTTCATTGAGAGCCCAGTTTTTATATGCGCATTGAACAGTCGTGCACCATCCAAATGAACTTTTAAATTTTTTTTATGAGCAATCTTTGCGAGCTCATCAAGCTCGCTTTGAGGTTGAACTAGACCAGAAAAAGTATTTTCAAGGCAAAGTAATTTAGTGATTGCATAATGAGGGTCATCATCCTTGATTTGATTAACCATATCCTCAATATTCATTGAGCCAGAATCTGATGTTTCAATAGGGCAAATACCAACTCCACCTAAAACTGAAGCACCTCTTGCCTCATAAACATTAGTATGATAATTTTTTCCAATGAGGACTTCATCACCTCTTTGGCAATGCGAGAGTATTGCAGTGAGATTACTCTGAGTGCCACTTGGAAAAAATAGCGCCGCCTCTTTATCTAAGAGTTTTGCTGCATATTTTTGAAGCTCACTGACCTCTTGATCTTCCTCATAAACATCGTCACCAAGCCTAGCATTTTGAATACCTTGAAGCATTTCAATAGAGGGCAGGGTAACTGTATCACTCCTGAAATCAATTGGATTTTTAAAATTGATTTTTTGTGAATGTTTTTTATTTGCAGTGTATTGATTCATAACTAACCTTAAAAAGGCTTGACAACTGCAAGGATAATAATTGAAATCAAAATAACGACTGGAAATTCATTAAACCATCTAAAAAAAACGTGGGACTTTTTATTATTATCTGCTGCAAAAACTCCCACTAAATAACCACAATAAAAATGATATGCTATAAGAATGGCCACAAGAAAGAGCTTAATATTGAGCCAATACATTCCACTATAAACTTCCCAAGCATAATTCTGAATCATCCAAAAACCCATAACAGTTGTCAAGATAAAGCTTGGCATCATAATGCCGTTATAGAGCCTTCGTTCCATAATTTTAAATCGCTCTATACTGATTTTGTCCTCTGCCATGGAGTGGTATACAAATAGTCTTGGCAAGTAAAACATCCCAGCCATCCAAGAGACAAAACCAAAAACATGTATTGCTTTAACCCAGAGCATAATTAATTGAAAAAAATAAAAACATAATACCGTTTTGGTATGTTTATATGTTCATTATTCAATGTTTTAATCAATTAAACATTCACTGATTTAACTTTCCAAGGCCCTCTCGCATAGTAAAATTTAAGTTCATCATTTGCCTAGATCTTCATGCTAAATTTTTTTAAGAAAAATCAAAACAAAGACTCTACAGAGAATAAAAATAAAACTTCTCTTAAAGATCGACTTTTTAAATCCAAAAAAAAGCTTGGTGATGGTCTTTCCGCTTTAGTTATTGGTAAAAAGAAGATTGACGAAGATCTTCTTGAAGAGTTAGAGGTCCTCTTAATCAGTTCAGATATTGGTATTCAAACTACAGACAAGGTAATCGAAAGCGTTAGAAAGAAGGCTTCAAGAAAAGAGCTGAAAGATGAGGATAGCTTGTACCAACTTATCAAGATTGAACTTGAATCTCTTTTGATTAGTGATGATAGTATGGAGTCCAGCCCTGAAATCCCTTTTGTAATTCTTGTAGTTGGAATCAATGGTGCTGGCAAAACAACAACCATTGGCAAACTTGCGAAGTTATTTCAGAAGGAAGGTAAATCAGTCATGCTTGCTGCTGGAGATACTTTCAGAGCAGCTGCTGTTGAGCAACTTCAGGTCTGGGGAGAGAGAAATGATATTCCTGTCATAGCTCAAAAGACTGGCTCTGATGCAGCATCAGTAGTTTATGATGCCTATCAGTCTGCAATTGCCAAAAAGATTGACATCTTAATTGCTGACACAGCAGGAAGACTCCATACTCAGGATAATCTTATGCAAGAGCTCGAAAAAATTAAAAGGGTTTTGAAAAAGCACAATGAGAATGCTCCCCATGAAACACTCCTCGTTATAGATGGTGGGTCAGGTCAAAATGCAGTACAACAAGCGAATGAGTTTCATAAATCAATACAATTATCTGGCTTAGCAATCACAAAGCTTGATGGCACTGCTAAGGGTGGTGTTTTGTTTTCAATATCTGACTCACTTAAGATTCCGATTCGCTTCATTGGTGTTGGTGAGGGTATTGAGGATCTAAAGCCATTCAATTCAAAAGATTTTGTAGATGCCTTGTTCGATTAGAATTCCATTTCAAGGTACTGAGACTCAATTTTATTCGCTAAATCAATATCCAGTTGAGTAATACCCCCCTCACTGTGAGTCACTAGGTTAATCTCAACTTTATTGTATACGTTTGACCACTCAGGATGATGATCCATCGTTTCAGCTATGATGGCAACCAGGCTCATAAATTCAAAGGCTTGGGCAAAATCTGAAAATTTAAATACTTTAGAAAGTTTTTTATTTTTAAGTGTCCAGTCATTGAGTTCATCTAAGTGATGCTCTATTTGCTCTTCTGAAAGAATCATTTCATGTCTCATTTAGTAGTTCTCTTGCACCTAAGGATAATAGTTTTTTGGCTGTAATGATGCCTAAATCTAAAGGTTTATTCATATCGCCCAACTCCTCAACCCTTAATATTTTACCAGAGGCGACATTTCCAACCATTCCGCTCAGTTTAAGCTCAGAGCCATTGCTAGTTGCGAATGCTCCAATTGCTACTGAACAGCCTCCTTGAAGGGTTGCATTAAGTGCCCTCTCTGCACTTACCTCATTCAGAGTTTTTTTATGAATTAGCGGCTTAACAAGGCTACTTATTTCATGATCATTAGATCTTATCTCAATTCCTAATGCACCCTGACCAACTGCTGGTAATGAAGTCTCAGGGCTGAGATGCTGTTTAATGCGATCTTCAAATCCAAGTCTTATAAGGCCTGAACATGCAAGAATAATAGCGTCATATTCACCATCATCGAGTTTTTTTAGGCGGGTATTAACATTACCTCGAAGATCTAGAATTACAAGATCTGGTCTTAATGCTTTTAGCTGCACAATGCGTCTCAAGCTACATGAGCCTACTCTTGCCCCAATAGGTAGGTCACCTATAGAATTGAAAGCATTAGATACAAAAGCATCAAAAGGATTTTCACGCTCAAGAATTGCCCCTATTTCAAACCCTTGAGGTAACTCATATGGGACGTCTTTCATGGAGTGAACAGCGATATCTGCTCTCCCTTCCATCATTCCTACTTCTAACTCTTTAATAAAAAGACTTTTACCACCAATCTTTGACAGTGGAGAATTTAGAATTTGGTCTCCCTGGGTGGTCATTTTTACTAATTCAACATCTAAACCTGGATTTAAGCTCTCTAAGTTAGACTTAACAAACTCTGCTTGCCATAGAGCTAGAGGGCTTTTTCGTGTGGCAATTTTCAGCACGGTGATGATGCCTCCAAATAAAATCGATTTCAACAATATTTTATCGAGTGTTGATTAGTAATGTTGGCTAATAAAATATTTTTGCGAAATTTAAAGACATTATTCGACCATTCATACTGGTATAAATAGGTTTTTATATCATTTTCAGTAACTTAGCGCCTAGATACTGGAATAATGTGCATTAATTTAAAATAGTATTTAAAACTGAGTAAAAATAGCAATGACTTCTAAAACAAATCATTTATGGGGTGGTCGTTTCAATGAGCCGACAGATGAATTTGTCAAAATATTTGGCGCGTCTGTCTCTTTTGATCAAGCTCTAGCGCTCTATGATATAGAGGGATCAATTGCGCATGCGACAATGCTCAGTGAAGTGGATGTCCTGACAACTAGTGACTTGAAAGAAATTCTAGATGGTCTTAAACAAATCAAAAGTGAAATAACTTCAGGTAAATTCAATTGGTCAACTGATCTTGAAGATGTGCACATGAATATTGAGTCAAGGCTTACTGAAATTTGTGGAGAGCCTGGAAAGAAACTTCATACTGGTCGCTCGCGCAATGACCAAGTTGCAACAGACATTAGACTCTATCTCAGGGATCATGTTCTCCTAATTGGGCAAGAGCTAGATAAGCTTTTAAATTCACTCCTTGATCTTGCTGAACAGGAGGTTAATACAATAATGCCTGGGTTTACACATCTTCAGGCTGCACAGCCCATCACCTTT
>CALKDH010000065.1 GCA_938086805.1 uncultured PS1 clade bacterium
TTATGTTTAGATTTCGGAGAAAAGCCCACTTTTTGTAACGCCTCAATATACTTAGCTGAAGTTCCAAATAAGGTAAATTTTTCAGCCTCTGCAAAGTCCCAAAGTGCTCTCGGTCCGGGATAAAATGGTGAGCCATCATATAGCATTACAGTTGCCTTACTAGCTAATGCTGAAACCAACCAGTTCCACATCATCCATGAACAGGTTGTGAAGTAGAATACTCGATCATCTTCACGAACATCGGCATGTAACTGCTGCTCTTTTAGATGCTGCAATAGTGTGACTCCATGACCGTGGACTATGCACTTAGGAGCTCCAGTTGTACCTGACGAATAGAGGATATAAAGTGGATGATCAAAAGGGACATGCGTAAACACTACTTCGCTCTCTGATTGATTTGATAACACCTCAGAAAGGGTTGAACAGCTCTCTATATCGCCCTGATATGTTTGAATATATTCAACCATTACGATATTTTCTATGGAAGGTAAATTATCTATAAATCCCTTAACCCTCTCAATTGTATCATGCGCTTTTCCATTGTAATAATAGCCATCAACAACAAAAATCAACTTGGGCTCAATCTGCCCAAAACGATCCAATACTCCTTGGTGACCAAAATCGGGCGAGCAGCTAGACCAAATCGCGCCAATTGAACTTGCAGCAAGCATACCAATAATAGCCGCAGGATGATTTGGGAGAAAGGCAGCAACTCGATCTCCTGAGTCAACACCGCAAGCCTTCATATACGCCTGAACTTTGGCAACTTGCTCGTAGAGATCATTAAAAGAAAGGTTTAATTCGACCTTATTCTCACCACGAAAAATAATCGCGTCTTCCTTGTCACGACGAGCCAACATAGTTTCAGCAAAATTCAAGGATGCTTCAGGAAACCACTTTGTATCATGCATAGTCTCGCCTGACCGAACAGGACCTGAAAAATCACCAACCGCCCCGCAATAATCTGCAACCAATCGCCAAAACTCATCCGAGTGATCAATAGAATATTGATGCAAATCCCAATAATTTGAAAAGTCTAGACCAGCTTTCTGATTCGCATAACTCAAAAGCTTTGTGATATTCGCGTTATGAATTTGAGACTCATTTGGTCTCCAGATCGGTGAACTCAATGATTCCTCCTCAATCAATACCGACAATTGTTTTAATTATACTTTTTACCCCAACGCTCTAGGGATATGGTTGCAATAAAGATAATAAACATGCCAACCCATTGACTCATCCCAAGCGCATCCTGAAGAAGCATTACTCCTAAAAGAATAGTAAATACTGGCTCTAGATACATCACGTTAGAAGTTCTAACAGGCCCAACAAGAGAAATCGATTTAAAGAAAAAATAGAAGCCCCCACTCATTCCCATTGCGGAAAGGATACTCCACATGAGCATTTCTGAGGATACTGACGAGATTGGATCTGAAGTGACAACAAAATAGACAAATACAAATATCAACGCGGGCAAGACTGTAATATATTTCACAAGTCCCCAACCCGATTCAACGCTTTCATGTCTTGATAAAATATTGACTGTAACTTGGGCACAAGAAGCCACAAGACCCCAAAAGACCCCCCACAAATTCCAGTCACTTGAGTCCCCCTGAACCAAAACCCAAATACCAAATAGCGATACTAAGAGCGCCGCAACAGATAAAAAATCAATGGATCGACTTTTGATTAGGGAATTTACAAAAAAAGTAATGATAGGAAAGGTATAAATCACAACTACCGCTAGGCTCAGCGGTATCAACTTAATTGAATACATGTAAGAAGAAATAAAGAGTGCTTGAAATAGACTGATCAGTATGAGCCTGGTATGAGCTGATTTACTTTTAGCTTTTTTAGGAGACTTATTTAAGATACTTGCAAAAATAAAAGTGCTGACATAGCGAACCGATAGAAGAAGGAATACTGTTCCTCCAACTCCATAATAGTAGGGCACAACAGTTGCTGCAAGAGAGAAAAAAAATGCTGCCAGTATTGCAGTTAGCACGCTTGAGAAGATATTATTAGAGACAGTCAATGAATTACTCTCAAAATATTAAGAGCCTGCATTTTAAGTCTCATCAAGACTGCCCGTCAAGGAATATATTTTTAAAGTTGAAGACTTTTAATAATTAACTCCGGATCATTAGTGGTTATTGAAGTTGAACCCCACTGAATTAACTGTAATGCGACATTAGCATCATCTATCGTCCATGAGTGGTACTCCAAGCCTGATTCAATGACCTTTTCTACAAATAACTTTGAAGATTCATTATCAGTTGAGATTCCATTAGCTTTTATTTTTAAAGCTTCATTAATTACATCATCAATGTCTCTAGCATCTTCACAAGAATAAAGAAATAATGCTTTGAATTTTGGATTTAATGACTTAATCTTTTTAATAACTTTAGAATCAAATGAAATTATCACAATTTGATCAGAACTTATATCAAAATTTGAGAGCTGATTTAATAACGGCGAGGTAATTTCATCACCGCACTTAATTTCAATGAAAATTTTCTTTCCTTTTGGAAGAGTTTTGATAACTTCAGCTAGTGTTGGAATTTTTATATTGAGGCTAGAACCGGCCTCATGGAACAGCTCTAACTTTTTTAAATCTTGAAGAGTTGATTTATGAATGATTGCCTTAGTCTTACAAACTCTCTCAGTGTCATCATCGTGAATACAAACAATTTCTCCATCTTTAGTCAGATGGAAATCACCTTCGATTCCATCAACTCCAACCTCCCAAGATGCCTCAAATGCTGGAATTGAATTCTCGGGTAGTGTAAGTGAGACTCCACGATGCGCAATAATCATAAAGCCATTCTACAGAAAATCTAATAAAAACCTAGCCCACTTAAAAGAGCGAAACTGATAGATTCATCCAATAACTAGGCATCAAACCAATGACTAGAATGAGCACGCCATTAACCGATAAAACAACCTTCAAATCTAGAGGTGCTGACACAACTATTTCTTTATCTGC
>CALKDH010000066.1 GCA_938086805.1 uncultured PS1 clade bacterium
ATGAAGAAAAAATTAAAGAAATTAGTTGATGACTTTACTCTAGGTGAACTTCGAACAGGACTAAAGGTTACGAGTAAAGAGTTCGTAAACAAAAAAATCACTGTTCAATTCCCTGAAGAGAGAACTCCTATTTCACCAAGATTTAGAGGTCTTCATGCACTTCGTCGTTACCCAAATGGGGAAGAGCGCTGCATTGCTTGCAAGCTCTGTGAGGCAGTTTGTCCGGCAAATGCAATAACAATTGACTCTGAGATGAGGGAGGACGGGACCCGCAGAACAACCCAATACGATATCGATTTATTTAAATGCATCTTTTGTGGTTTCTGCGAAGAAGCTTGTCCAGTTGATGCAATTGTAGAGACGCACATTTTTGATTATGCTTTTGAGTCAAGAGAAGGAAGCATTATTGACAAAAAAGGCTTATTAGAGATTGGTGATAAAAACGAAAGTGCTATTAGTAAGGCTAAAGAGGAAGACTCAAAATATAGATAAAGGGGATTATGGAATTTACTTCAATTTTATTTTATGTGTTCTCACTTTTTTTTGTGGGCAGCTCCTTGATGATGATTGTTTCAAGGAATACAGCTAAAGCAGCACTATGGCTGATCTTAACTTTTTTCAGTGCAGCAAGTCTATGGCTTCTTCTTGAGGCAGAGTTTTTAGCCATTACACTCATATTGATTTATGTTGGTGCTGTGATGGTTCTATTTATGTTTGTAATCAAGATGCTTGATACAGAGGAGTCAACTCTTAGAGCCCAATTCACTCGGTATCTGCCACTCGGTATTTTTGTTTCACTGGTTGTTATTGTTCAGATGGCACTGGTTTTAAATGCCGGACCATTCGATCTTGAAACAGTTGGCTTGCCAGAGCAGCATGGAGCGTCCTACAGTAATATAACTTCGATCGCACAACAACTTTACACGATCTATGTTTATCCATTTGAGTTAGCTGCGATTCTTCTTCTGATTGCAATAATTGCAGCAATTACCTTGGTTCATAGAACTCAGGTGAACAGTAAAAAACAGAATATTGCTGAACAAATCAGTGTTCAGGCAAAGGATAGAATGAGATTTGCTTCAATTAACAAAAAACCCTCTAAGGAGTCCAAATGATCGCTCTCTCTGACTACCTGATTCTTAGCTCTATCGTTTTTTGTATTGGGCTTGCAGGTATTTTTATAAACAGAACAAACATTATTATGATTTTGATGTGTGTTGAGCTTATTTTGGCTGCTGTTAATACAAACTTCATAGCCTTCTCTTACTATGGCTCTGATCTATCGGGACAAATTTTTGTATTCTTTATTTTAACTGTGGCAGCTGCTGAGGTGGCTATAGGCCTTGCCATTTTGACTTTAATGTACAGAAATCGAGGCTCAATTGACATCGATGTCACCAACACTCTGAAGGGATAGTAATGCTTAATATCTATTTAATAATTGTTCTAGCCCCTCTTATTGGCTCAATAGTAGTAGGACTTGCAGGCAATCGATTAGGCAGAAAGTTATCCCACTCTATTACCATTCTGGGCGTAGCTATCTCGACTGTTCTGTCTCTATATGTATTCAATCACCACGTTCTTAATGATGGTGATATTTTTAACCAAAATATTTACACATGGATGCAAATTGGAGGCCTTAACATCAGTGTTGGATTTCTAGTGGATAACCTAACCTCAGTGATGCTGGTTGTAGTTTCATTTGTCTCCCTAATGGTTCATATCTATACGATAGGTTATATGCATGAAGACAAGGGCTACACTAAGTTCTTTAGCTACATCTCTTTATTCACATTTGCGATGTTTACGCTTGTCATATCAAACAACTTCATGCAGCTGTTTTTTGGCTGGGAGGCGGTCGGATTAGTATCCTACCTCTTAATTGGTTTTTGGCATCACAAAGAGTCAGCCATTGAGGCTAATCTTAAAGCTTTCCTAGTTAACCGCGTTGGAGATTTTGGATTTCTATTAGGTATAGCACTCGTTCTTATGTTTTTTGGAACTCTTGACTATGCGGAAGCATTCAGCCAAAAAGACCAAATTATTGGACAAACCTTATTTGGCGTCTCTGCAATAACAGTTGTATGCCTTCTTCTATTTGTTGGAGCAATGGGAAAATCAGCTCAGGTGCCATTGCATGTCTGGCTTCCTGGATCAATGGAGGGGCCAACACCGATTTCAGCATTAATTCATGCTGCCACAATGGTCACTGCTGGCATATTTATGGTCTCAAGAATGTCACCGCTATTCGAGTTAAGTGATACGGCGTTAATGGTTGTTATGATTATTGGTGCAATCACTGCACTATTTATGGGCTTATTAGGCATTGTTCAAAATGACATAAAAAGAGTGGTTGCCTATTCCACCCTTTCACAGCTTGGCTACATGACCGTTGCCCTGGGTGTGAGCGCTTACTCCGTAGCAATATTTCATTTGATGACTCATGCATTCTTCAAGGCACTCCTGTTTCTAGCTGCAGGATCTGTAATTGTGGCACTTCACCATGAGCAAGATATTCGAAAAATGGGTGGACTCAGAAAAAAAATGCCGATCACATACGTCACCTCTTTGCTTGGAACATTGGCTTTAATCGGTTTTCCAGGTTTTGCAGGCTTTTATTCGAAAGATATGATTATTGAGGCCGTTCATTATTCCAATTTGCCATTCTCAGGATTAGCCTACTACGCTGTTCTACTTGGCGTATTCATTACTGCCTTTTACAGCTTAAGGCTTCTATTTTTAGTTTTCCATGGCAAGTCTAGAGTCGATAGTCATACTGAAGAGCACCTACATGAGACAGGACCATCGATTACAGTTCCACTCATACTTCTTGCGATTCCATCAGTAATCGTTGGTTATTTGACCATTGAGCCAATGCTGTTTGGGGGATGGTTGGATGATGCTATTACAATAGATTCGTCTCATCCTGCGCTTGCAGAACTCAAAGACCATTTTTATTCTGCTTTTGCGCTTCTGACTCATTCGGTTGTAACTCCACCGTTCTGGATGATGGTTGGAGGAGCAGTTTCAGCATGGGTATTTTGTCTATATCGACCTGACTGGGCGAATCAGATTCAATCCAAGTTCAAAAGAACAAATTATGTTCTTAACTCATTGTACGGTTTTGATAGGCTCAACGATGTTGTGTTTGTTAAAGGTTCAGTGAAGCTTGGAAACCTTCTCTGGAAGATTTCAGATATGACCCTTATCGACAAGATAATTGTAAATGGAAGTGCGAAACTTGCGCGCTATTTAGGTGTCTTAATTAGACCCGTTCAAACGGGCTACGTATACCACTATGCATTCTTCATGATTGTAAGTCTGATGCTTGTTCTAGGCTGGGTACTCATAGCTTCAGATTATTCATTTTTTGGTTAGGTAGGGGTATGAATTCATTACTTAGTATTTTGATTTGGCTGCCCATCTTAGGAGGCGGATCAGTCCTTTTGATTGGAAATAACAGAGGCTCACTGGCTAAGTGGACTAGCGTTGGTATATCAATATTAGTTTTCATTCTATCGATCAATTTATTTTTAGATTTTGATACAACAACCTCTTCAATGCAGTTTGTTGAAAAAACGAGCTGGATATCTCAGTTCAATATTTTTTATCACCTGGGGGTTGATGGAATCTCAATGCCATTAATCATCCTGACAACCTTTTCGACTGTATTGGTAATCATTGCTGGCTGGGAAGTCATCCAAAATAGGGTGGCCGATTATATGGCTGCATTTTTAATGATGGAAGGTATCATCATTGGTGTTTTCTCAGCGATGGACTCTATGCTGTACTACGTTTTTTGGGAGGCATCATTAATTCCAATGCTATTGATCATTGGTGTCTGGGGTGGTCAAAATAGGGTGTACGCAGCGATTAAGTTCTTTTTATATACCTTCCTAGGGTCTGTATTTATGCTGGTTTCTCTGATCTACATGTACAACCTCAGCGGTTCGTTCGCAATTTCTGATATGCAATCTCTGCCATTGACACTAGTTCAGCAAGGTTGGATTTTCTGGGCATTTTTCCTAGCCTTTGCTGTTAAAGTACCTATGTTTCCAGTTCATACGTGGCTTCCAGATGCTCATGTTCAGGCACCTACCGGTGGTTCAGTGATCCTGGCTGCAATCATGCTGAAGATGGGTGGTTATGGATTCTTTAGATTTTCTCTTCCTATTACTCCTGATGCATCATCATATTTTGCTTTTGCAGTTATTGTGCTTTCATTAATTGCGATTGTCTACATTGGTTTTGTTGCTTTAGTGCAAAAAGATATGAAGAAACTGATTGCCTACTCTTCAATCTCGCATATGGGGTTTGTGACTCTGGGCGTATTTGCTTTATTTTCAATTATGAAGATGGACTCAAGTGGAGAACTCATATCAATTGCTGGTGCAAGTATAGAGAGTGCCTACCTTGGTCTAGAAGGAGCAATGATTCAAATGGTTTCACATGGCTTCATATCTGCAGCCATGTTCCTAGTGGTCGGTGTACTTTATGACCGACTGCACTCAAGAGAGATTTCGACATACGGAGGCGTTGTCAACTCAATGCCTAAATTTACAGGATTTGCAGTTCTGTTTGCTATGGCAAATGCAGGACTACCTGGAACCTCAGGTTTCGTGGGTGAGTTTATGGTTATTCTGGGTGCGCTTCAAGCGAACTTTTGGTACGCATTTTTAGCAGCAATGACTTTAATAGTCGGCGCGGCTTATACATTGTGGATGGTTAAACGCGTCTTTTGGGGGCCAGTGAATAATCCTGAGGTTAATAATCTAAGTGATATTAACGCAAGAGAGTTTGGTATTCTCGCAGTACTCGCAGCTGCGGTTTTATGGATGGGAGTCTATCCTCAGCCAGTCATTGAAGTGATGCATGTTAGTATTGCCAACCTTTTGGAGCAGGCACTTACAACTAAAATACCGGGCATATTATGATGAATTTTAACTTTAATATTTCAGAGCTAGTGTTTGTAATGCCAGAGCTTTTTTTGTTGGCTGCAATCTCCTCTATTCTTTTGTTTGATCTTTACGTCAAGGAAGAGTTCAAAAAATATACATATCATCTGTCTCAGGCAGCCCTCTTAGTTACAGGCTTATTGGCATTTAACTTAATTGGAGAGAGTGCAACCATATTCTCTGGAACGTTCGTACTCGATACATTGGGATCGACCTTTAAAGTCTTTATAGCTGGTTTTTCTATAATTGCATTGGTCTATTCAAGACAATACCTGAGTGTTCACGGCCTTCTCAGAAATGAGTATTTTATCCTTGCGCTTATGTCAATCCTAGGAATGCTAGTCATGGTATCTGGGCATAGCCTACTAACTCTATATCTTGGTCTTGAAATCATGTCTCTTTCCCTATATGCTTTAATAGCAACTGCAAGGGACAGAGCTTTTGCAATTGAGGCCGCACTTAAATATTTTGTGCTTGGCGCAATAGCATCTGGCCTTTTGCTCTATGGTATGTCCATGATTTATGGAATAACTGGCAACCTTGATATTGCTCAGATAGCTAGCTTTGCAAGTCTTGCTACATTAGAGTCTCAAGAAACACTTATCCTTAATTTTGGCCTAGTTTTCTTGGTGATAGGTGTTGCATTCAAACTTGGTGCGGTGCCTTTCCATATGTGG
>CALKDH010000067.1 GCA_938086805.1 uncultured PS1 clade bacterium
AGGTGTTAATACTCCAGTAGGCTCATCAAGAATTAAAACTTTAGCGCCCTTATATAGGCCCTTTAAAATCTCAACTCTTTGCTGCATGCCAACTGAGAGTTCTTCTACAGCTATATCGAGTTCAACTTCCAAGCCATACTCCTTGGCAAGTCTTGTAAGTTCTACTCTTGCATTGGATAAGCTTTCAGTTATTAATGCCCCACCTTCGCTGCCAAGAACAACATTCTCAAGGACTGTAAAGTTATCAACGAGCATAAAGTGTTGATGTACCATTCCGATACCTGCCTCAATGGATTGCTTTGAACTAATTGCTCTAAAGTCTTTATTAAAAACTTTAATTTGTCCAGAGTCTGCCTGATAAAAGCCATACAAGATACTCATTAACGTTGACTTACCGGCGCCATTCTCTCCAACAATTCCATGAATTGTTCCAGTTTGGACACTCAGATTGACCTTGTCATTTGCGTGCACAGCACCAAAATGTTTATCAACATTGATTAGCTCAATGGCAATGTTCGACTCAGTCATAGCTATTTATTTTAACCAGGAAATAGATTTATTATAGTTATATAGATTCGAAACTTTTAAATATAGTTTTTAAACCTAGAATTTAAAAGTTAAAAAAAAACATCCGACCCTAGAGCCGGATGTTTTAATCTAAAAAGAACTGCTTATTATAAAGGGCAGCTATTATCAGACATGTAGTCATGAACAACAATAGAGCCATCGATAATTCCATTTCTTGCTGCATCTACTGCGGCAAGCATGTCAGCAGAAACTAAATCAGCATTGTACTCATCCATTGCAGCGCCAACACCATCTTCAGCTACTCCATTCACTTTAAAGCCACCTGACCATGTTCCATCAACAGCAGCAGCAAAGCTTTCATATGCAGCTAAACCAACTTTCTTATACATTGAAGTCAGCATAGTTCCTGGTTGCATGTAGTTCTGGTTTGAGTCAACACCAATTGCTAAAACACCCATATCTGCAGCAGTTTGGTATACACCGATTCCAGTTCCACCAGCAGCAGCATAAACTACGTCAGCACCATTTTCAACTTGGCTACGAGTAATTTCACCACCCTTAGTTGGGTTACCCCAAGCTGCAGGAGTTGATCCTGTCATCTGAGCTAGAACATTCATAGAGCTATCAGCATGAGCAACACCTTGCTTATAACCACATTCGAAACGACTAATCAATGGAATATCCATTCCACCAACAAAACCTACAGTTCCAGAGTTAGACGCCATAGCTGCCATAACTCCAACTAGGAAAGAGCCTTCATGCTCTTTAAAGATAACGTTTTGAACATTTGGAGCGTCAACTACACCATCGATAATAGTAAACTGAGTGTCTGGATATTCAGCTGCAGCTGCCGCAACTGCGTTGGCCATAGTGAATCCTACTGCAATAACTGGCGAATAGCCACGCTGAGCAAACTTCTTAAGGCTTTGCTCCATCATAGCCTCGTTAGTTGGCTCTAATTCTGTAACCGCAATACCAGTATCATTCATAAACTTCATAACACCGTTTACATAAACAGCCTCGTTGAATGACTTGTCATTTTTTCCGGCAGTGTCATAAACGACTGCTGGCTTGACATGACCATCAGCTTGAGCAATTGGCGCTGCTAAAAGAAACGTAGAAGCAATAACCGCTAAGCCTGTTTTTTTGAGCAATCCACTAAAATGTGAACGTTTCATGTTTTTCATTGTGTACTCTCCTTAGTTATTAATCTTAATTTTTAATAGAAAAAAACCGTCATTAAAAAAAAGACAGTCAAAATATCTTTAGTATTAACTCAAGCTTTGTTCTCAAAAGTATATAGAAATTAAATTCCCGAGTTATGAATATTCTATTCTTGAAAATGATCTTTGTCAAAAAAAAATCAATATATTTTTCAATCTTTCTAAATTGGTATCTTTAAATTCAGTTTGGTATTTTTATTCTGAAATATTTTTATAATAAATAATGATTGTTTACAATAATTGTCAACAAATTTAGGCATATAATTAAAGCTTTAGATGTAATTATTAAGGCTGAGTTAAATGAGTACAGAAATTAATAAAAATTCTGATGAGGTGGTTGACCTAGTTTTTGAAGCAATTTTAAAGAATCGCCTAAAGCCTGGTGTAAGACTTTCAGAAATATCTTTGCAGGAAGAGTTTGGCTACAGTCGCTCAGTTGTTAGACAGGGATTTGATAAGCTAGTTGATTCAGGCCTGCTGCAACATAAGAAGAACCAAGGAGTCAGGGTGGCTTGCCCAACCAAACAAGAGACGACTCAGATTTATGAAGCAAGACAGGCTATTGAAAACGCTGTCATTACAATATTGGTTAACAAGCACCAGAGTCAAAATTTAGATCTCTCTAAAATTGATGATTTGATTTCTGAAGAGAAACGCCTGCATAATACTTCTCAAAACGATGAGCATACAAAACTTTCATGCGACTTTCATCTGACTTTGGCAGAGCTTTGTGATAACAAATATATAGTGGAGAGCCTTAAGCCTCTAATTCCATTAAGCACTCTTGCAGCATCAGTTTATTCGAATCCAGAATCTACTTTTTGCTCTTATGCCGAGCATAGTGACCTTATTCAGGCAATTAAAAGCAACGATTTAGATAAAGCCTCTAAATCAATAAAAAAACATCTAGATAACTGCGTCAAGTCACTTGATTTTAAAAAAACTATTAGAAACAGAAGTTACAGCAACATATTTAGCTAAAAATCATGAATAAGAAAGTATCTCAAAGTTTAATTAGCTATCCTCGCAATATGACTGGCTATGGAAAAGACTCGATTCATCCAAACTGGCCAAACAAAGCAAGGATTGCAGTTCAATTTGTTTTGAATTACGAAGAAGGGGGAGAGAACTCTATTCTTCATGGAGACCATGCTTCTGAAACTTTCCTTTCGGAAATCATTGGCGCAAAGGCATATGAAGGTGCAAGACATATGAGTATGGAATCAATCTATGAATATGGTTCGAGAGTTGGGGTTTGGAGAATTTTGAGGCTTTTTAAGGAATTTGATATTCCAATTACTATTTTTGCAGTAGGACTTGCTATTGCCAGAAATAGAGAGCTAGCTGATTATCTTGCTGAACATGACTATGATATTTGTGCCCATGGCTTTAGATGGATAGATTATCAATTTGTTGAAGAAAGTGTGGAACGAGAACATATGCAGGATTGCATAGCAATTATGACAGAATTTTTAGGAAAGCGACCCGAGGGTTGGTATACCGGAAGAAACAGTCCAAATACCAGAAAACTCGTTATTGAAGAAGGCGGCTTTTTATATGACAGTGATGCATACGATGATGATTTACCTTATTGGGCTAATGATTTTGAGACTGATAAAAAGCACCTTGTTATACCTTACACTTTAGATGTAAATGATATGCGCTTTGCATCCCCACAAGGATTTAATTCGGGAGACCAATTTTTTAATTATCTCAAGGACAGTTTTGATGCCTTGTATCTAGAGGGAGAGGTAGCCCCAAAAATGATGTCAGTGGGCATGCATGCTCGAATTTTAGGAAGACCTGGCAGGATTATGGCTATGAGAAAATTTCTTGAATATGTATCAACTTTTGACGATGTTTGGTTGTGCTCTAGAAGAGAGATAGCAGATCATTGGTATAAGAATTTTTAGATTTAAAGATATGAAGTTACCACAAGAATTAGCAAAACAATCGACAGATAAGTTTTTAGATGTTTTTAAAAATTTATATGAACACTCGCCATGGTTTGTAGAGCAATCTATAGAGAGGGTTTTGACAGATGAAAAATATAACAACTTAGAAACATTCCATGAATTACTTTGTGAAATTATGCTTGCATCAGATAATGATATGCAAAATAATTTAATTACTGCTCATCCAATGTTAGCGGGCAAAAAGGCTCAAAATAATGAGTTAACAGATTTCTCAACAACTGAACAAAAATCAGCAGGATTAAATGATTGTACTGATGACGAAATTAAGCTTTTTGAAAATCTTAATGAAGAGTATTTTTCAAAGTTTAGCTTTCCATTCATAATGGCTGTAAAAGAGAAAAATAAATCAGAAATTATTTCAAGCTTTCTGATGCGGAAAAATAATTCAAAAGAGGAAGAAAGAGCTAATGCTTTGGAACAAATTAACAAGATAGCCTGGCTTAGAATTAAGGAGATTTATGGAAAATAATAGGCTTATTGATGTTGCTTGCTCTGATAATGGAACTAAGGTAATTTATTGTAGTGATGAGTTCTTTGCAGACTCTTCTCGAATGCTTCAATCTAATAATCCAGTCTGGGTTGAAGGTAAATATGACGATAATGGAAAATGGATGGATGGATGGGAGAGCCGACGAAGAAGAGATGGAAAGAATGATTTTTGCTTTATTCGTTTAGGTAAGAAAGCATCTATCCATAGTTTTAATATCGATACAACCCACTTTACTGGAAATTTTGCTCCAGGAATCTCAATTCAGGGCTGCTCAGTCCCTGGAGGCACGACAGACGATTTAGTTGTTGACGGCAGTGCAGTTTCAGAATGGTTTGATCTTCTTGGCAAAAAAGAAATTATGGGGGACTCGCATAATCGTTTTGAATGCCCTGTGAATAATCCAATTACACATTTAAAAATTACACTTTACCCAGATGGAGGTATTGCCAGATTCAGAGCTTATGGTGAATTTTGGGAAGAAAAAAGAGACTCTAGTTTTGATGGTGTTAATGTTCTTTCTAAAGAGAATGGCGCTAGAGCTATTTATGCAAATGATGAGCATTTTGGTAGATTGAGTAATATATTAGAGAAACATGAGCCATTGAGTATGGCTGATGGTTGGGAAACTAGAAGAAGAAGGGAGCCGGGAAATGATTGGGGAGTTTTGGCGCTCTCAAAACCTGCTCAGGTTAATAAAATCATTGTAGATACAAAACATTTCAAGGGTAACTTTCCTCATAAATTCTCTATTTCTACTGCACATATTTCTGATGTAGAGGGCTCGGTCATTTTAGAAGACAGTAAGTCTTGGAAAAAACTGTTAGACCAACAAAAACTAGGAATGAATCAAATTCACACTTTTGAAAAAAACGTCATT
>CALKDH010000068.1 GCA_938086805.1 uncultured PS1 clade bacterium
AAGCTCTATAATCACCTCGCTCAAGAGTTGATAACCTTCTTGGCAATGAAATTGACTGGTGTTCTGGCTAAAGGATCCAATAACGGAACGAACTCTGTTTGGATTTTTCATTGTAAACAGCTTATGCTCCATTAGTTTCTTTACATCCTGAACAGATGTCAAAGAAGAGATACTTTGAGCTGAGAACCATTTATCCATCACCTGAACATCAGAGCAGTGCTGACTATAAAATCGCTCAATCACCTCATCACGGTAATTATTCGAGGTATTTAATAGCATTTGAAATGCTCCAAACTGATCTGTCATGCAATTTGAATTAATAAATTGCTTATAGGCAATATCAAATTCACCAAGTTTCGTGAGATAAGCTAGGCAGGTATTTTTTAGAGCGCGTTCAGCAACAGAGATTGAAGACAGGTCAAAGGACTTGTTCAAGTTCAATTTTTCATAGGTTGCTAGGAAAATATCTTTGAATGCATTTCCAATTTCGAGATGCACCATGTTTCTTTTATTGTGGACATCCTCAACGTCAATTTCACTAACATTTTGATGAATAATTTGCTCTGAAGGAAGGCTCATCATCTCAGACAAAAGAGCTAAATCATCTTCTTTAACCATGAGATTTTTAATCATACTAAAGATTTCTGTTTTAGAGATTAGCTTGGGATTGAGAATATAATCAAGCCAAAGGGTTTGAACGTTATCCCAACGATTAAACGGATCAGAATCATGCGTAACTAAGAAAATCTTTTCTTGAGGCGACAGGTTGTTGTAAAACTTTATTGGCGCAGAAAAGCCTCTAAACCATGACGGGGTTGGTTTGCTTGAAATATTTTCAAAAGAGATTGTCTTGATAAGTTCATCAATAATCACCGTGCCAGATTTAATCTGAGTGCCATCTTGTTCTATCAAACCAAAACGATTCGGAATCATAAATGGAGTGTTTTGATTTTTTTGAGTAAATGTTGCGCTGTATACTTGTGTTTCTGAATCATATTCATCTTCCACAGTTACCTCAGGAGTTCCTGATTTTGAGTACCAAGGCATAAAGCTTTCAAAATTGGTGTTATTTGCATCTGCCATACTTGCTACAAAATCATCAATTGTGACTGCATTGCCATCATGTCTATCAAAGTACAATTTCATTCCTTTTTGAAAGCCTTCCTCTCCAAGAATAGTATGGATCATGCGAATAACTTCAGCCCCTTTCTCGTAGACAGTGGACGTATAGAAGTTATCCATTGAAATGTATGATTCAGGCCTAACTGGATGGGACATAGGGCCAGAGTCCTCCGCGAATTGTCTAGTTTTAAGCTGAATGACATCTGAAATTCTTTGGATTGCTCTGGATCTTAAATCGGATGAAAACTCTTGATCTCTAAATACTGTCAACCCCTCCTTTAGGCTGAGTTGAAACCAGTCTCGACAGGTTACTCGGTTTCCGGTCCAATTATGAAAATACTCATGGCCAATGATGGATTCAATTCTCACGAAACTTGAGTCGGTTGATGTGTCTTTGTTTGCTAGGACGCAATCTGAATTAAATATATTGAGCCCCTTGTTTTCCATTGCCCCCATATTAAAATCGTCAACAGCAACAATCATATAAATATCAAGATCATAGCTCAGATTAAATCTTTTCTCATCCCACTCAAATGCCTTTTTAAGGGATTCCATTGCAAAAGCAGTTTTGTGCATATTGTGAGGCTCCACATAGAGTCTTAGGTCAACCTTTCTGCCTGTTGCAGTTAAAAATTCATCCTGAAGGAAATCAAGCTTTCCAGCAACTAATGCAAAGAGGTAGCATGGCTTTGGAGCGGGGTCATGCCAGATTGAATGGCTCTTTGATTCCTCTATTAAGTTTCCATTACTGAGTAGAACAGGGTAACTATCTCTGTTGGCATAAATTTTGGTTGTAAAGATACTCAAGACATCGGGTCTATCAAGATAATAAGTAATTTGCCTAAAACCCATAGCTTCGCATTGTGTGCAAAAGTTACCGCTTGACTGGTATAGTCCATTTAAATCTGTTTTACTCTCAGGATGAATCTTAACTTTGACCTCTAAAACAAAATTATCAGGGGGATTCAATAGAAAAAGTCCATCGTCTTTTAATTCGTAACTGGCACTCAATCCATCTAACTTGATGGATAAGAGCTCTAAAGACTCTCCATTTAAAAATAAATCATCTACTGACTTTGATACAAGAGGGTTCTTAAAAAAAACAATCCTAGAAGTTACAATTGTCTCCTCATCCCCAAGATTAAAATCAAGATCTGTAGTTTTGATTAGATGCGAGCTTGGCTCGTAATCCTTTCTAAAGATGGGTTGTGGCATTAAAGAAGAAATAAGAGTGCTCCAAGAAAAATTCTATAAATAACAAACGGCAGGAAGCCAATTCTCTCTACCAGCTTTATAAAAAATACAATTGTAAAATAAGATGTCAGAAACGTAATAGCAAAACCCAAAGCAAGGAACAACCAGTCAACCTGCTGTGACTCATTAGACAATTCAAAAAGCTTCATAATGGTCGCAAGTGTGATTACCGGGATTGACAGCAGAAATGCAAATTTAATAGATAATTTCCGAGATAATCCAATCAGAAGTGCAGCGGTAATGGTTATGCCAGCTCGAGAGGTTCCAGGTATTAATGCTAAAGCCTGAAAGCATCCAACAATGATGATATCACTGCTTCGAATGACCTCACGACTCAAACCTCTTGATTTGTGGAACATATCAGAAAGGCCTAGAGCAATCCCAAAGAAAATGGTGGCGTAAGCTATAACCTTAAAATTTCTGAGGTTCATTTCAACAAAGTCATTGAAAAAAAGGCCTGATAAGCCAACCGGAATTGTTCCGAGCAGAACGCCCCATGCTAGAAGAGAATCCCCTTGAATTCTTCTAGTCAAGATTGATGAGAAAAAATCCTGACTGAGTTTAATAATCGAATCTCTGTAATAAATAATTACTGCGCATAGTGAGGCAAAATGAAGAACGACGTCAAAAGCTAGCCCTTGGTCAGGCCAATCAAAAAACTTAGGAAAAATGACAAGATGCGCTGAGGAGGATACAGGCAAGAATTCTGTCAGACCTTGAATAAAAGCTAAGATGGCTGTCTGAAAAATATCCATAATTTAATGCTATAGCCTGCCTCGTAAATCGAGCTCTTTAAAACCATCCAATTTTACTGATTGTTTTTTACTTAAAGCCATGACTTTAAAGACTTCTCCCATCGCTCCTGGCAATACTAGCTGCTTGATTTCTTGAGCTATTTTTACTTTTTTTTCTTCATTCTCTTCATTTTTTAGGTAATTCTCTATACCCAAAGAAATTAAAAACATTGACTGCGTTGTATAGCCTGCTACTTCAAACCCGCATTCCTTTGCACTTCTTGCAACATTGCTAAAATTTACTGATGCAGTAATATCCTGTGACCCTATATCGCTAAAGGGATCATTATTTGACTTATGCTTAGAAAAGCACTTGAGTGTACCCTGGCTTCTTTGAGGATGAAAATACTCTGCCTCAGTCATTCCATAATCAATCAAGAAAACTGTACCCTCAGTCATCAGATCAAAAAGTGAATGAACCCATGCGCCAGACTGAAGGTTAATTTCGGTTGTATAGCCCTCCTGAAAATTCATAGAAAACGGAATGTTTGAGTTGGCAAATGGCACTTTAAGTCTTTCCCACTTAAATTTTTCATCTATAAAGTTAACACCCAATTCATAAAAATTCCCACTAGAGTATCTGATTCGCTTAACAGGAAAGGCATCAAGGACTTCATTAGCAATAACTATGCCTTTAAATTTTTTTGGAAGCTCAGTCAGCCATTCAACACGACCAATTAATTCTGGTAAGACTTTTTTCAATGTATCCTTTTGAGTCTCTCTCAGTTGAGCGCTTAATTCAATAATATAATACTTTTTTGGAAGGGATTCCAATCTTCCAAGTTCAAAAAGCACCTGCGCAGCGAGAATTCCGCTTCCAGCTCCAAATTCTAAAATATCACCATCATTAAGAACTTGCTTGCACTGCTTAGCAAGACTGAAACCAAAAAGATCTGAAACCTCGGGAGAAGTAATAAAGTCGCCCTTATGCCCAAAGATTGTTTTATTAGAACGATAGTAACCAAATTCTTGATGATATAACGCCAGGTTCATAAAGACATCAAATCCAATGGGATGGTTATTGTCCTTAATGCTTTTGGATATAATATTCTCGAGACTCATAAGTAAAAAATATTTTATACTGTGAGTTCGTAATATTCTTCTTAAAACTAAAATTTAAATAAATACAAGGTTAATAATGAAAACAGCATTAATTACCGGTGGAGCTGCTCGTATTGGAGCACAAATCGCCAAAACACTTCACAGCAATAATTTCAAAATTATTATTCATTGCAATCACTCAATTGAAAAAGCTGAGCGTTTGAGCGATAGTCTCAATTCAATAAATCGTGGTACGGCTGAGGTCATTTCAGGAGATCTTAACAAAATAGAAA
>CALKDH010000069.1 GCA_938086805.1 uncultured PS1 clade bacterium
ACCTATTCCAGTTCCAAACCAATCTCCTCTGGCAATACCAATCAATGCTTGCTGTGTTTGATGAACTTTGGCGTCGGTACTACCCCAAAAATCATCAACCCAGAAAGAAGTTAGTCGGGCAATTCGATTGGGATTTAGAAAAATAAATATACCTACAAAAGCAAATAAGCCAGCAGTTACAATTGAAAGTTGCTTTAAAAAAACTCCAGCAGCATAAAGCATAGCAAGCGCAGTTAATGAAATGATGAGGGTGGCTCCAAAATCAGTCTCTAATAGCAGAAGAACATCGGCAATACCAATAATCACAAGTGTTTTAAGAAAGCCTTTCCAGGGCTTTCTAATATCTTTTTCTTGTCGAATTAAAAAACCTGCCATAAAAAGGACCATAGACAACTTCATTAATTCTGAGGGTTGAAACTTAAAAAATACAAAATTAATCCATCTCGTTGAGCCATTAACAGTATGCCCAATTGGCGGAGGAAAAAATACTACTGTTAGTAATATTAAAGAGAGAATAAACAGTGGAATTGAATATTTTTGAAGAGTTGAGATTGGTGTATTCAACATAATCAATCCCGCAAACAAACCTGCACCAATAAATATAGTCTGTTTGAAAAAAAAGGAATAACTTGAAAAATATGCTAATGATGCAGAAAAAGACATCAGCCAGCCAAAAATTATCAAAGCCAAGATGGATGATAACAAAGCCTTATCAGGCATTTGTTTTGTTCTCATGTTTGGGTTCAATCTCATAGACAAATATATTTTATACTTTTATTTATTCAAAAGTTCTAATAGATAACTATAAGCTTAATAGTTAAGCTTTCAACAAGTCATTATGGGATAATATTTTATTTTCATAAATTTAATTTACCGATGATTTCTACTGCAAATGTCACCATGCAATTTGGTGAAAAACCACTCTTTGAAAATATTTCAGTAAAGTTTCAGAGCGGCAATCGATATGGTTTGATTGGCGCTAATGGATGCGGAAAATCAACATTAATGAAGATCTTGACTGGTGAGCTTAAGCCAACTCATGGATCTGTTCTTGTTGGAGAAGGGCAGAGACTCGGGGTTCTCTCTCAGGACCAGTTTGCTTTTGAAGAATATCGCGTTGTTGATGCAGTCATTATGGGGCACAAAGAGCTCTGGAAAATTAAAGAAGAAAGAGACAGAATATATGGCCTTCCAGAAATGAGCGAGGAGGATGGTATCAAGGTTGCAGAATTAGAAATGGAATTCGCCGAAATGGATGGCTATTCAGCTGAATCTTCTGCAAGTGAATTATTGCTTGGCCTAGATATTCCTTTAGATCAGCACTATGGACTGATGAGTGAAATTGCTCCTGGATGGAAGCTCCGTGTCTTGCTGGCTCAGGCCCTTTTTTCTGATCCCGAGATACTTTTATTGGATGAGCCTACGAACAACCTAGATATTAATTCGATTAGATGGCTAGAAGAGGTTTTAAGTGCCAGAAAGTCAACAATGGTAATTATTTCACATGACCGTCACTTTTTGAACGGTGTTTGCACTCACATGGCGGATTTGGATTATGGTGCCTTGAATGTATTCCCTGGAAGTTATGATGATTTTATGATTGCGGCAACTGCTATTCAGGAAAGAATGAGGGCAGATAATGCAAAAAAGGAAGAAAAAATAAAAGATTTAAAACACTTTGTGTCTCGCTTCTCTGCGAATGCTTCAAAGTCTAAACAAGCTACTTCACGATTAAAGCAGTTAAATAAAATTGAATTAGATGATATAAAACCATCCTCAAGGGTAAGCCCGTACATTATTTTTAATCAAAGTAAGGAGCTGTTTAGAAATGTTCTTGAGGTTAAGGGTTTATCTAAAAGTTTTGATGGCGATCAAGTTTTAAAGGATATTAACTTGATGATTGAAACTGGAGAGAGAGTTGCAATAATTGGGCAAAATGGTATCGGGAAAAGCACCCTGCTCAAAACTTTATTTGGAGAAGTTGAGCCTGACAGTGGAACTAAAAAATGGAGTGAAAATTCAAATATTGGATACTATGCACAAGACCATAATAAAGAGTTTGAGAAAGATATGAGTGTTTTAGATTGGATGACTCAATTTAAAAATGAAAAAGATGACATTCAAATGATGCGGTCAGTTTTAGGAAAAATGCTTTTTGGCAAAGAAGATGTAAAAAAATCAGTCAAGTCCTTGTCTGGTGGTGAAAAAGGAAGAATGATATTTGGAAGACTGATGCTTCAAAAACCTAATATTTTACTGATGGATGAGCCTACAAATCACCTTGATATGGAGTCAATTGAGGCTTTGAATTTAGCGCTCGATAATTACAAGGGCACACTAGTTTTTGTCAGCCATGATAGAGAATTTGTTTCATCTTTATCTACAAAAGTAGTAGAGCTTAAGGATGATGGTGCTCATTATTATTCTGGAAATTATGAAGACTATCTTCTATCTCAAGTGTGAATTTAATTAAATTTCATATCGAAATCTATTGATTACCCATCGCTATATTTGATGGTTAAATACCATAATGATAATGAATGTTTTTAATGAAAAATTGATCTGATGTTTACAGGAATTATCCAAGCTAAGGGAAGTATTCGGGAGGTTAGCTCTTCTAATGAGGGTGCTCGGTTGAAAATTAATTCAAATGAATTGAGCTTGTTGGACTCTAAGGTGGGCGACAGTATTGCGGTTGACGGAGTGTGTTTGACGGCAACTGAGGTAGCAGACAATTGGTTTAGTGCAGATATTTCAAATGAGACAATGAGTTGTACAACTTTTTCTAAGCTCACTCAAGGGCAAAATGTCAATCTTGAAAAATCTCTCAGACTGAATCAAGGAATTGATGGTCATTTGGTAAGTGGCCATGTGGATGGAGTTGGCGCAGTCAATTCAATTGATAAGGATGGTGAAAGTATTCGAATCAAGATTGAAGTCCAGAGTGATATTGTCAAATATATTGCTAAAAAAGGTTCGATTTGTGTCAATGGTGTTAGCCTTACTGTCAATAGTGTTGAGAATAATATTTTTGATGTTAATATAGTTCCTCACACATTTTCGGTGACAACACTTGGAGAGCTTAAACTTAATTCAATCGTTAATTTAGAGATCGACCAAGTTGCTAGATATGTTGAAAGACTTTTAACTCTGAAAGATCATAGGTGATTATGCAGGCTTCAATTAAAGAAATATTAGAAGACTACAAGCAAGGAAAAATGATCATCCTTATGGATGATGAAAATCGTGAAAACGAGGGTGATCTGTTGGTTGCGTCTGAAAAGGTAACGAAAGAGGATATCAATTTTATGGCCACTCATGGGCGTGGTTTGATTTGTTTGACTTTAACCCAGCAAAGGTGCCAACAGTTAAATCTTCCATTAATGGTTTCTAAAAACAGTGACCTTCACTCCACAAACTTCACAGTTTCTATCGAAGCTGCTTCGGGAGTGACAACTGGAATTTCAGCTTCAGATAGAACTAAAACAATACTTGATGCTGTTGCAAAAGATGCAAAACCAATTGATATAGTTCAGCCTGGCCATGTTTTCCCTCTTATGGCTCAACAGGGCGGAGTTTTAATTCGAGCTGGACATACTGAGGCAGGGTGTGATTTAGCTCGATTAGCGGGCTTTGAGGCCTCCTCAGTCATAGTTGAAATTCTCAATGATGATGGCTCGATGGCTAGAAGTGAAGATCTATATAATTTTGGCAAAAAGCACAATATTAAAGTTGGTCATATCGCTGATTTAATTCACTAC
>CALKDH010000070.1 GCA_938086805.1 uncultured PS1 clade bacterium
TCTGGTATAAAAACTTTTTAATTCATTTGAGCTAGGTTTTGACTTAGCCCAAGTAAGCAGTTTGCTTAGTGATAATAGCAAGTGTGACCCACCTGATCCCATCCCGAACTCAGAAGTGAAACCACTTAGCGCCGATGGTAGTGTGGGGTCTCCCCATGTGAGAGTAGGACATTGCTAGGCTTTTATTCTAAATACCCCGACCTTATTAAGGCGGGGTATTTTTTTATCTAGGCTTATTCAAGTAAAATCAGATTTTTAAATTTGCTTAATCTACGACATAATTTATGATGAATAAAATTGAAGTCATCAATGTTGCTCAAGGAATTGATGTGATTGATTCTGGATACTACAGTGAAGATTTTGCAGCAATCTATTTTTTAAGACAGAAAAACAAGATTGCAATAATAGAGACAGGCAGTAATTTTAGTGTACCCGCTGTTGAAAATGCCCTGCTCCAAATCGGTCTTGCCTTTACAGACGTATCCTACATTATTCCCACTCATGTCCACCTTGACCACGCTGGAGGTGCCGGTGAGCTTATGAAGCAATGCTTAAATGCAAGATTAATAGCTCACCCCAGGGGAGCAAGACATTTAATTGATCCAAGTAAACTCATTGCGGGAGCTTTGGCTGTATATGGTGAGGAAAAATTTACAGAATATTATGGTGAAATTATTCCAATAGATGCCAATAGAGTGACTGTGGCGGATGATAACTATATTTTAGATTTTGATGGAAGAGAGCTCAGATTTATAGATACTCCAGGCCATGCGAGACACCATTTTTGTATCTGGGATAAATCAACAAAGTCAATGTTTACTGGCGATACTTTTGGAGTCTCCTATCGCGATCTTGATTGTGATGGTAATGCATATATCTTGCCAAGTACAAGCCCTGTTCAATTTGATCCAGAGGCTCTTATTCGAAGCATTAAAAGGATTATGGAGTTCAATCCAGAGCGAGTTTGCTTAACTCATTTTTCAGCTATAAAACCGACTCAAAAAATTCTGAATCAGCTAATAAATAGTATCCACTTTGTTAGTGATTTAGCAATCCAGTATGCAGATAAAAAGGATGCAGAATCTATCATTTATAGAAACATGATGAATTATTTTCTTAAGGGGCTTAATGAAATCGGATTGAGGGACAAAACTTTTGCAGAAAAAAGGCTAAGTCTGGATGTGAAAATTAATACTCAGGGGCTGATTTACTGGCAAAAAAATAGTTAAGATAGGTCTTGAATTGAGCCATTTAAGTACCAAATAAGTATAATGTTAGTTGGCTTTCCAAGGTGAATTATGAAGAACCTGTTGCTTTATCTAAATCAGTATTTTGCAAAAGTTCCCTCGCAGCTTATACCTTATCGTAAAGCGGTTCTTTTAGTTGCCCTACTATCAACTATTTTTATGGGTTATGGCGCCTCTCGTTTTGTGCTGGATACTTCATTTGATGTTTGGTTTAGTGAGTCAGATCCAGCAATCGAGGCTCTGGATGATTTCCGTGATCAATTTGGGAGTGATGATGGCCTCTTTATTGTTTATGAGGCTAAAGATGGTGATGTTTTCTCAAATAAATCGCTCACTTTAATAGCAGAGATTACCGAGACTTTAGATAACTATGAGCAAATCAGTGATGATGTATGGCTTGACCAGTATGGTTTATCTCCAGATATTGTAGAGTCTCTGACGCACATTAAGCGCGTTCAGTCCTTATCAAACATTAGAATTCAGAAAAATGAAGACGATGTTTTGAGCTCTCCGCGCTTAGTACCTAAAAATATTCCAAGTGAAACAGATCAGTTGAGTGCCATTAGTTCTGAGGCAGATGATCAGCCTTCTCTTGAGCTATTTATGTTTTCTAAGGATCATCGCTATGGGGCAATCTCCATCAAAACTGATTTTGGCGCTATTCCAGTAGTTCAAGAGCTTGATGATGCACCCTCTCTTTTTTCTGATGATGATTGGAGTGATGATTTCGATGCCAGCATGGATGATAGTGCTGTAATCCAAAAAATTGAATACCAGCCCGACGAGCCTGCCCTTTATATTCCATTTATGAAAGCTATAACAGCGATCACAGAGCAGCCAAAGATGACTGAGCATTTCAACTTTTATCCAATCGGTAACTCTGCCATGATCTCTTTAGCTATGGACACTCTTATCCAAGCTGCATTCTTATTGGTAGGAATGGTAGTCATCATAAACCTCTTGCTTTGGACTTTGTTTCGCTCTGCAAGTGCTGTTGTTCTGCCTCAACTCGCAATAGGTCTTAGTATTCTTTTTGTTATAGGTGGTTTGAGCTGGCTCAATTTGGCATCGACAACTCTTATTGCTTTAACTGTAATGTTAGTCATTGCGGTAGGTGTAGCTGACTGTGTTCATGTTATGAGCTCATATTTATTCTTTAGAAGGGATGGCAAAGAGCATGATGAAGCATTATCGAAAGCCTATGGCAAGACTGGAGTTCCGATACTCCTGACAACTATAACAACAATGGCAGGCATGTCATCACTGGCAGCAACAGGTATGCCGATGTTCGTTCAGTTTGGCCTATCTTCTGCAGCAGGTGTTTTCTTTGCATTTGCATACACAATCTATTTATTGCCTGTATTGTTAAATTACTGGCACCCCATGCAAATTAAGAAAGCCAGTAATAAAGAAAATAATTCAAGCGGAATAAAGGCTCTAGCTTTAAACTTTAAATTAAAGTCATTAAGCTTTTTGTGTTTTTTTGGAAAACCTTTATTAAGTGTGTCAAAAAAAATTGGTTTGACATGGTTAGTGAGTGCAGACTGGTTACAGCCATTATTAGACAGAATCCCAGCTTTTGTAGAGCGCTTCCGATACCTGATTGCCATAATATTTTTTGGTGGCTTTGTGGTCTGTTTGTATGGGGCAACGCAAGTAAAAATAGACTCTAACCTAGTTGAACTATATTCTGACGATGTTCCAATTGGTCAGGCATATGACATAGTTGATGACAATATGATGGGGACTGGAAACATGGTCATTGTAGTGGATACTGCAAGATCTGATGGAATTATGGATCCAGCAGTCTTAAGCTCAATGGATAGACTTCAGAATAGAATTGAAGATCGTTATAGTGACTACATTATCCGTACAAATTCCCTAGCTGACCTTGTCAAAGATACCCATGCGATTATGCAAAGTTCAGAGGAATACAGAACTATCCCTGATAGTCAGATTGCAGTCTCCCAACTCCTATACCTTTTTAATAGTTCGAATCCAGAGGAGCGAAGAGCTTTGGTCAGTGACGACTTCAGTAAAAGCCATATCAGTGTTCAGCTCAGAAATGCAGGTTCTGAAGAATACAAAGATTTTTTCGATGAGATACAAAAGGACATTAATGACGAGTTTAATAAACTAACAAAAACTTATCCTGAGCTTAAGGTTCAAATTACTGGTTCATTTGCACTGATGATGAGATTAGCAGATGATATCAGTAAGAATCAATTCAAGAGTTTGGCGATAGCAGCAGTTGTCATCAGTTTGCTTATGATGTTGACACTTGGTTCATTGCAGGCAGGTGTGATGTCGATTGTTCCAAACTTAATTCCAGCCACTTTGGCGTTTGGATTGATGGGCCTTCTTGGAATTTCACTAGATACAGATACGCTTATGATTGCGCCTTTAATTATTGGTATTGCGGTTGATGATACAATTCACTTTATCAGTCATTATAGGATGTCACTCGCTCAAAACCACAACATGAAAATCGCCCTTGTTGAAACCATTAAAGAGGTTGGACAGGCGGTTACTTTTACAACGCTCATATTGGGTTGCGGATTTTTTATGCTAACCTTCAGTGACTATTTAGGATTGGCTAAAATAGGAGGTTTTGGCTCCTTAGCTATTTTTGTAGCATTGCTATGTGATTTGTTGTTTTTCCCAGCACTGATAATGATATTTAAGCCAAAATTTGGCCAGAAAGACGTTGATGATAATTTAAACTTTATAGAGGTTTCAAAATGAATAAACCAGTAAGAAATGATTTGAACTTAAAGCTGCTCGTTTTAAGTTTCTGTGTGGCAATGTTTAGTCTAAATGTCAGTGCTGATACTGATATGAGTGCTAGAGAAATCATGGAAAGGGTTGACGAAGAGTCCAGAAAATCAACAGACTCTGCGTTTACAAGAATGAAGTTAACGACTTGTAAATATGGCAAAAAGGACGGCAAGATTAAGTGTGCTGAAAAGCCTCGTGTTAAATTAGTCGAGAATGCACAAATCAATACTGGCATTGATGATAAGGACACCAAGAGTGTCGCAATCATTCTTGAGCCAGCAAGTGAGAGGGGTATTGGAATGCTCTCTTACAGCTACGATGACAGTGATAGAGATAATGAGACCTGGCTCTATTTGTCCGCGCTCGGAAAGGTCAAGAGAATAAGTGTCAGAAACAGCGATGATGAGGAGACTGAGTCGGCTAGTATTTTCGGAACTGAAATGACAACAGAAGATCAGGAGTCTGGCAAGCTTGATGACTATACCTATGAACTACTCGAGCAAGGTAAGTTTAGAGGCCGTGATGTTGCAGTTATTGAGTCGACACCAAAGCCTCATCGACTTAGTAAAAGTAGTTATGGAAAAACTCAGAGTTGGGTAGATACTGAAAGATTCATTACCTTGAAGGTTCAAATGTTTGACAAGAACTCCAATCCTATTAAGAAGCTTGAGGTGGGTAAAGTTGAAAAAATTAATGATGTTTGGATGGGCAGAAGTCTAACATTTTTCAACACTGTTAGTAACAGGCTAACCAATATGAGACTTGAGGCTATCAATTTTGATATGGACATTAAAGAGGATTTTTTAACTCAGAGAGCTCTTACTGATCAGGCCTTCAGAGAGAAATATCTGAAAGATCTTCGCAAACAGGCTAAATAAATCGTAAGATGTTTTT
>CALKDH010000071.1 GCA_938086805.1 uncultured PS1 clade bacterium
GTTCAGGTGTGGGTGTCCGCTTGTCGGTTCAAACAACGGGCTGTTCTGGTCTTGGTTACAACATGGAGTTTGTCGATTCTGTAAACGATGATGATACAACCTTTGATGACAAGGGCGTTAAAGTGATTGTAGATGCTAAGAGCCTCATTTATATTGACGGAACTGAAGTTGATTTTCAAAAAGAAGGGCTCAATGAAGGATTCGAGTTCAATAATCCAAACTCTAAGGCTGAGTGCGGCTGCGGGGAATCTTTTACCGTTTAGACAGCTTTAATGGGTTATCTAGGGCATTGGCTATATGCAAAATTATTTTGAGTTATTTGACCTTGAAACATCCTTTTTTATTGATGAATCGAACTTAAAGGAATCTTACCAAAGAGAGATTGCTCGGTTCCATCCTGATAAATTTGCAAGTCAAAGTGACTCAGAAAAATTACAAGCACTTCAAAATACTTCCCTGCTCAATACCGCCTTTGAATCTATAAAATCACCACTGAATAGAGCGAGTTATCTTCTCAAGCTTCAAGGAGTTGATGCTTTCGATGAGAGAGATACCTCTATGGACCATGACTTTTTAATTTCTCAGATTGAGCTCAGAGAAGAGCTTGAAGTGTTAAAGTTAAAACAAAATGCAGATGACTTAGAAGACTACTTGGATAAAGTTGAAGAACATATCCAATCCAAGATTGATTTGATTTCAGACGCCTTTAAAGAGAGTAAAGAGCTCATGGAGATTAAAAAAGATGTGAGGGAGCTCAAGTTTTATGAGCAATTATTAAGCGAGTCAAGTAAGTTGATGGATGAATGGTTATAGGATTTAAATAATGGCACTACTTCAAATCTCAGAACCCGGTCAATCAACAGCGCCTCATCGGCATAATTTAGCCTGTGGAATTGACCTAGGTACGACCAACTCTTTGGTGGCTAGCGTTATGAGTGGTGCAACAACTCTACTCAAGGATGCTCAAGGAGAGGCTATTCTTCCCTCTGTGGTGCACTTTGACTCTGATAATGTAACAGTTGGAAAAGAGGCGATTGAGCTCTCAATTACCGATCCTTCCAACACAATATTCTCAATCAAGCGCTTTATGGGTATCAGCTATGATGAGGCTAGAGTCATTAAAAACCTTCCTTATGATTTAATCAATCAAGGTGGATCAGTTGGCTTTAAAACTGCAATGGGCGTCTTGTCGCCTATTGAGGTTTCAGCAAGGATACTTTCAAGCCTTAAAAATAGAGCTGAAAAGGCTTTAGGTGATGAGCTAAAAGGGGCTGTTATTACTGTTCCAGCCTATTTCAATGACGCTCAAAGACAATCCACAAAAGATGCTGCCAAACTTGCAGGCATCAATGTGCTCAGGCTTTTGAATGAACCAACGGCCGCTGCCATTGCCTATGGCTTAGAGACAAAAGAAGAGGGTATTCATGCAGTTTATGACTTAGGAGGGGGTACATTCGATATTTCAATTTTAAGTTTTAATAGGGGCGTTTTTGAGGTTATGTCTACGGGTGGTGACTCTAGTCTTGGTGGTGATGACTTTGACAACTTAATTTTTGAAGATTGTGTCAAAACTCTTGGCCTAAATGATTTAACAGCGAGTCAAATACAAACGATCAGGCAATTCGCTAAAACTGCAAAAGAGAAGCTTTCGATTGAGGATACTGCTGACTTTGAGATTAATAATCAGCATTATCAAGTAACAAAGCTTGATTTCGAGACCATGGCTGAAGATTTAGTGAAGCGTACGCTTAGAATTACTAAAAGAGCTCTAAGAGATGCTGGAATTGGTGTTCAAGAGGTCAAGGAAACCATTATGGTAGGTGGTTCCACTCGAATGAGTATGATTAGAGAGAGGGTTGGTGAGCTCTTTGATAAGCCTGTCTTGTGCTCAATTAATCCCGATGAGGTTGTCGCTAAAGGGGCCGCAATACAGGCCAATATTTTGGCAGGAAACAAAAGCAAGGATGACGTTCTGCTTCTGGACGTTCTTCCTCTCTCTTTGGGACTGGAAACAATGGGAGGCCTGGTTGAAAAGGTGATTCATAGAAATACTACAATTCCTATCACCAGGGCGCAAGAATTTACCACCTATAAAGATGGCCAAACAGGTATGGGTATTCACGTCTATCAGGGTGAGAGAGAGCTCACAAAGGATTGTCGATCCCTAGGTCGATTTGAGCTCAAGGGCATACCTCCTATGGTCGCTGGCAGGGCCCGTATACTGGTAGAGTTTCAGGTGGATGCTGATGGACTCTTGTCAGTTTCCGCCAAAGAAGAGACCTCAGGTGTTAAATCTGAAATCGTGATTAAGCCTTCTTACGGTTTGAGCGATCAAGAAATGGAAAAAATGCTCAAGGATTCGGTCGTTTTTGCTCAGGAGGATATTCTGCTGAGACAGCTTCAAGAGCAGCGCGTTGATGCCAATAGAACAATAGAAGCGATTGACTCAGCCCTTGAGGCTGACCGATCAATCTTAGACAAAGAGATGCTGGACTCAATTCTAGAGGCTAGAGAGCGCTTATCTCAATTAATTGACTCCGAGGATGCTGATGAGATTAAAAAGGCAACCAAAGGGCTTGAGGAGGCTAGCGCCAAGTTTGTAGAGATGCGGATGAATCAATCCATTATGATTGCTATGAAAGGCCACAGTATTGATGAATTTAATGAACAACTATAGAATATTACTATGCCGCAATTAATCATTCTTCCT
>CALKDH010000072.1 GCA_938086805.1 uncultured PS1 clade bacterium
TTCAAGAATATTGCCTAAGGGATTATCCTTTGATTTGATTAATAAGGCGCTTTCAAAGAAAGTTGTTTCAAATTTGATTCATGTTTGCTACCGAACTCAAGAACTTAAAGAAACGGTTATCTTTGCAGATCAAATGATGTACATGGGATTTGAATTCTCGACAAAGTCAGGAATCTCTTTCTGCTCGAATGACATGATTATTCCTAGTGAAAAATCTGAAATGATTGACAAAGCTAATTCTCAGATTAAGGATGTACAACAACAATTTGCTTCTGGTGTTGTTACCAATGGTGAGCGTTATAACAAGGTCATTGATATTTGGTCTAGAACATCTGAAGAAGTTGCCAAAGCAATGATGGAAAAAGTTGGTTATGATGAGATTACTGATGCTAATGGTAAAACTGAAAAGAAACCTTCATTTAATTCAATTTACATGATGGCCGACTCGGGTGCTAGAGGGTCTCCAGCGCAGATTAGACAGTTAGCTGGAATGCGTGGATTAATGGCAAAACCTGATGGATCTATTATTGAGACTCCTATCACGAGTAACTTCCGTGAGGGTCTTAATAATATGCAATACTTTATTTCAACTCATGGTGCAAGAAAGGGATTAGCCGATACTGCTCTTAAAACTGCTAACTCAGGATATCTAACTAGACGCCTAGTTGATGTAGGACAAGATCTCGTTGTTACGGAAGAAGACTGTGGAACTGAAAATGGACTTGTTATGAAGGCAGTTATTGATGGTGGTAATGTAGTTCAAACATTAGGCTCTGCAGTTCTTGGAAGGATTGTTTCTGAAGATGTACTTATACCAAATAGTAAAGAAATATTTTTAGAGAAAGACCATTTAATTACTCTTTCAGATTCTGATCGAATTAATGAGCTAGGTATTGAATTTATCAAAGTAAGGTCTGCGATAACTTGTGAAACGACTTATGGAGTTTGTGCATCCTGTTATGGTAACGATATGGCAAGGGGGCACAAGATTGGAGTTGGTGAAGCCGTTGGTGTTATTGCTGCTCAGTCTATTGGTGAGCCTGGAACGCAACTTACAATGCGTACATTCCATATTGGGGGTGCAGCTAGTTCTTCTACTGCTGTAAATAGTATTAATATTAATACTGATGGAATTGTTCACTATGAAAACATGAAATCTATTACAAATGCAAATGGAGATCTAGTTGTGGTGTCCAGATCTTCTGAGGCTTCTATCAGGAATGATTTGGGTCAAGTTATGGAGCGTTATAAGTTGCCATATGGCGCAGTTGTTCACTTTAAAGATGGTGGTAAAGTAAAAGCTAAAGATAAAATAGCAGACTGGGATCCACATACTCATCCAATTATTGCTGAAAACTCTGGAAGGGTTTCATTTATTGATTTTGATGAAGGTCTAACAGTTGTTAAAAATGCTGATCCTTTAACTGGTTTAAGTTTTTATGAAATCATCGATGAGGCTGAAAGAACTTCTGCTGCAAAAGATATGAAACCAATGATTAAACTTCTGGATAAGAAGAGTAAGGAAAAAGTTTTATCAACTCATTATCTTCCATCGGGAGTTAAAATCAACTTAGAAGATGGTCAGCTAATTAATGCTGGAGAAATTTTAGCTAAAATACCTAAAGCTGTCTCAAAAACTAGTGATATCACTGGAGGACTGCCAAGAGTTGCAGATTTGTTTGAGGCTCGTAAAGCTAAAGATCATGCTATTCTGGCAGAAAGTGCTGGTGTTGTTAGTTTTGGCAACCCTACTAAATCTAAGGTGCGCATGCTCATTACGAGTGATGAAGGTGATGTTACTGAGATGATGGTTCATCATTGGAGAGCAATCAATGTGTTTGATGGTGAAACTGTCGAAAAGGGTGATGTGATTTCTGATGGACCTTCTAACCCTCATGATATTCTTAGGCTGCTTGGTGTTGAAGCTTTAGCAAACTATATCGTGAAAGAAGTTCAGAATGTCTATCGTCTTCAGGGTGTTAAGATCTCCGATAAGCATATTGAAGTTGTAATCAAGCAAATGCTAAGAAAGGTCGAGATTGTTGATAATGGCGATTCTAACTATGTTAATGGTGAGACTGCTGAGTATGCTCATGTTGTTGAGAAAAATAAACAATTAAAGGCTCAGAATAAGAAAGAAATCAGTTACCAAAGGCTACTCATGGGAATTACAAAGGCCTCTCTATCAACTGAGTCCTTTATTTCTGCTGCTTCTTTCCAAGAAACAACAAGAGTATTGACTGAGGCATCGATTACAGGAAGGGTTGATGATCTTAGAGGTCTTAAAGAGAATGTGATTGTAGGAAGACTTATTCCTGCAGGCACAGGCTTCAAGCATCACCAAGAAAAAAGAAATAGACGTATAGATGCTTTCATGCAAACCAGCGAGGCTGAGCAAGAGCTCTCAGATCAGTTAAGTGAGGTTGAGGCGGAAGTAGAGGCTGAAGAATAGTCTGATCTAAAAACTAAAATAAGGGTTTCATTTAAAGATGAAGCCCTTTTCTTTTTAAAGTTAAGTAATATTTACTCGTGCCATCAGTGAATTGAGAATATTCTAAAGTTTTCATAAACTTGGTAATGATAAAATATATACATGCAACATTCTCAGTTTAATAGCCTTAAAGAACAGGGCTTTAATCATATACCTCTCTCACGGGAGGTGGTTGTCGATACTGACACTCCATTGGCTTTATATCTCAAACTTGCCAACACACCGTTCACCTACTTTTTAGAATCAGTTCAAGGTGGAGAAAAATGGGGGCGTTACTCCTTTATCGGCCTTGGTGCTGAAACTATTATTAAAGTATATGGGTATGAGGTTTCTGTTGAAATAAATGGACATCTAGATGAACAGTTTAAGGTTGAAGATCCTCTCGCCTGGATTCAAACTTATCAGGAACAATTTAAAGTGCCCCAGTTAGATAGTCTTCCAGACTTTAATGGAGGTCTTGTAGGCTACTTTGGATATGAAATTATTCGATATATTGAGCCTAAATTAAAGAACATTGACAAGACTGATGAGCTTAATGTTCCAGATATTTTGTTAATGGTTTCTAATGATTTATTGGTAGTTGATAATTTAACTAGCAAGGTCCATATCATTACTCATGTAAGTCCAGAAAAGGAATCTTTTAATGATGGCATGGAAAAGTTAAATTTAATTGAAGCAAACATTAAAAAATCATTTGATCATAAAACTAATAAATCTGAAATGATTAAGTCTGAAGATTTCATCTCGAGCTTTGGAAAGGATAATTTTGTCCATGCAGTTCAAAAGGTTCAGAGGTATATTACTGCTGGTGATGTCATGCAGGTTGTCCCATCTCAAAGGTTAAGTTGTAAGTTTGAGTCAAATCCAGTTGAGCTTTATCGGCAGTTAAGAATACTTAATCCATCGCCTTATATGTATTATCTAAATCTTGATGATTTTGCTATAGTGGGTTCTTCACCAGAAATTCTTACTCGTGTAGACAACAATAATGTTGCAACTATAAGGCCAATAGCAGGTACTCGTTCTCGGGGAAGAACTATAGAGGAGGACAAAGACAATGAAAAAGATCTTTTGTCTGATGAAAAAGAAATTGCTGAACACCTGATGTTGATTGACCTTGGGCGAAATGATTTGGGACGTATTGCAAAAACAGGAACTGTCAATCTTACAGATAAAATGTTCATTGAGCGTTATTCTCATGTAATGCATATCGTATCCAATGTTGAATGCGAATTAAAAGATGATATGAGCTCTATAGACGTTTTGAAAGCTACTTTTCCTGCGGGAACTTTAAGTGGAGCGCCTAAGGTTAGAGCCATGGAAATAATTGATGAAGTTGAAACCCTAAAGAGAAGTATTTATTCTGGAGCCATAGGTAATCTATCTTGGCATGGAGGAATGGATTTAGCTATTGCTATTAGAACAGCTATTGTTAAAGATGAAGTCCTTTATGTTCAGGCTGGAGCAGGAATTGTTCATGATTCAATTCCAGAGATGGAATGGCAAGAAACTATGGACAAAGCTCAAGCATTAATTAGGGCAGCGCAAAATATATAAGCTGTTTTGCTCACTTTTCTACAGTTTTAAAAAATAATTTTGTAAAAGCTAAAAGTCAATTATGAAATTGTTTGTAAAATAAAGTTTTAATCACCTTAAATTATTATTAATTCTGTGGATTTTGTTCATCTCCAATGCCAAAGTGAATATTCAGTAAAGAATAGTCTTGTGCGAGTTTCTGATTTAATTGATTCTGTAAAAGAAGGTGGTATGACAAGTGTTGCTTTGACAGATGATATGAGTCTTTTCTCAGCAATTAAATTTTATCAAAAAGCAATTAATTCTGGCATAAAGCCAATTATTGGAGCAAAAATTTCGGTTATCAGTAATCATGGAATATATGATTTAATCCTTCTTTGTCAAAACCATGAAGGATACCTAAACCTTTCTGAGCTGATTTCAAAAGCCTATCTTAATGAAAAAGAAGCATTCACTGTTTGCGTTTCTGAGGAGCAACTCATTAGTCATAATAAAGGTTTAATTATGATTTCTTCGCCAATATCCTCAGATATTTCTAACTTACTTTTGAGTAATGAATTGGAACTCGCAAAAAATAAAATACTTGAATGGAAGAAAACTTTTGACGATAGATACTATATAGCAGTTCAAAGAACTGGAAGAAACTCTGACGAGGTTCTGCTTAATCATATGATTGATCTTGGAATTGAGTTGCAAGTGCCAATCGTAGCCACAAACGACGTTCAGTTTATTAATAAAAGAGACTATGAGGCACATGAAGCAAGAATCTGTATAGCTGAAGGCGGCTTGTTAGATGATTCAAGAAGAGTCAAAAGCTTTAGTGATAATCAATTTCTTAAGAATTCTAAAGAAATGTGCTCTCTGTTTGAAGATTATCCCCAGGTGATAGAAAACACTACTGAAATAGCTAAACGATGCAATCTTCACTTTGAGTTATTCCAAAAAAATTATCTCCCAGTTTTCCCTACGCCTGATGGTTTGAGCATTGCTGAGTTCTTTAGTGAGGAATCAAAAAAAGGCCTAGAAGAGAGGTTGCATGATCTAAAGGTTGATCGTAAAGTTTACAATGAAAGATTAAGCTTTGAACTCTCTGTTATTCTAGAAATGGACTTTCCAGGGTACTTTTTAATTGTCTCTGATTTTATAAGATGGGCTAAAGAAAATGGTATCCCTGTTGGCCCAGGAAGAGGTTCTGGAGCTGGCTCCCTAGTTGCCTGGGCACTATCCATTACTAATGTTGATCCCATTGAGCACGACCTTCTATTTGAACGATTTCTAAACCCAGAGCGTATATCAATGCCTGACTTTGATATTGACTTCTGTACAGATAGGCGTGATGAAGTCATTGCTTATGTTGCACAAAAGTATGGCTCTGAAAAAGTTTCTCAAATTATTACTTATGGAACCATGGCCGCAAAAGGTGTTGTAAGAGATGTGGGGAGGGTTTTAGGTCATCCCTATGGTTTTAGTGACCAAATCTCTAAAATGATTCCAAATGAATTAAAAATGACGTTAACTAAAGCGCTTGAGGATTCGGAAGAGCTTAAATCCAGATATGATACTGAAGAGAGCGTTTCAACACTAATTGATCTATCTCAAGATTTAGAGGGAATTATTAGGAATGTTGGAACACATGCCGGTGGGGTTGTTATTGCGCCGAGCAAAATAAGTGATTTTTGCCCCATCTATAAGGGTGAAGAGGAATCTGATGTTATCGTATCGCAGTTTGATAAGGATGATGTTGAAGCTGTTGGGCTGGTTAAGTTTGATTTTTTGGGGTTATCAAATCTAACAGTGATGGATAAAGCGATAAAAATAATTGCCAAGAAAGGTCTTAGTAAGGAATTAATTGATATTGATAGCCTTAAGCTCGATGATCCAAAAGTTTTTAAACTTCTCCAAGATTGTGACACCACAGGTGTATTTCAGCTTGAATCAGAAGGAATGCGAGGATATTTAAAAAAACTTAAGGCAGACTGCTTTGAGGATATTGTTGCAATGCTAGCTTTATATAGGCCAGGACCTCTAGATGCTGGAATGGTAGATGATTACATCCAGGTTAAGCATGGAGCTAAGGTTAGATACCCTCATCAAATGCTGGAAGAGATTTTAAAGCCAACAAATGGCGTATTTCTTTATCAAGAGCAAGTCATGAAATCTGCTCAAATTATGGCTGGGTATTCTTTGGGCAGTGCTGATATATTGCGCCGTGCTATGGGTAAAAAGAAGGCTGAGGAAATGGCTGAGCAACGTGAAGTTTTTGTTAAAGGTGCCGCTAAAAAAAATATTGATAAGGACAAGGCAAATGAAATATTTGACCTGATTGATAAGTTTTCAGGGTATGGCTTCAATAAGTCTCATTCCGTTGCCTATGCTTATATCTCTTATCAAACGGCTTGGTTGAAAGCTCATTATCCAGCACCCTTTATGGCTGCTGTTCTATCTGGAGTAATGGATGACACGGATCGAATCGCCTTTACTGTTGGCGAGTCTAAGAAAAAAGGAATTAAAATCATTGCGCCAGTAATTAATCAATCTGAGTATGAATTTACGATAACAGACAACACTACAATCATTTATGGGCTCGGAGCGATTAAAGGAGTTGGGGAGGCATTAGTTAATGAAATTGTAAGGGAGAGAGATGAATCTGGAGCGTTTTTAGATATCTTTGATTTTTGTTATCGTATAGAGAAAAAATTTTTAAACCGAAGAGCAATCGAAGCTTTAATTTATGCGGGCGCTTTTGATGCATTTGGAATAAAACGAGCAACATTAATTGCAACGTATCCAAATGCAGTAAGGCAAGCAGAACAAAGACAAAGCGACTTGACGAAGGGGCAAAGTAGTTTATTTGCCGATATTGATAGTCATATTGAGTATGAAAAAAAATACATAAAAGGAGTTTTTTTATCCTTTAAAAATATCATGATGTATGAAAAAAAGGTCATGGGTTATTATTTAGATCGGCATCCTACAGACTGGTATAAAGAGCACTTAAAATCAATTGTGTGCTCTCTTCCAAGTGATATTGTCTTTAGAAACAATAGAGAGGTCAGGGTACTTTCTCTAATATCAGATATTGACTATAGGAATACTAGAAAAGGACAAATGGCTAGTTTGACAATTGAGGACGGGCAAAGAAAAATTAACGCTGCAGTTTTTTCTCAAAAACTGGCTCAAGTTAGTGAATATCTAGTCATAGATGAAGTGGTTGTTATTTCAGGAAAAGTTAATAAAGATTTCAGAGAACAATGGCAAGTTGTAGTAGATAAAATTGAACCAGTTGACAAAGTTCAGATGAAATATTCTAAGTTTCTCAAAATTAAACTATCAGAAAAAAATAAAAATGACTATTTAGAGTTATGCAATTTACTGCAAGAATTTAAAGGAAAGTGTCCAGTGATTATTGAGTATGAGTCTAAAACTTCATCTGGAAGAATGCCATTATCAAAAGAATTCGATGTTTCTTTAGATCGAGGC
>CALKDH010000073.1 GCA_938086805.1 uncultured PS1 clade bacterium
AGGTTGATAGATTTTCCAATTAAATGCTGATAGCGTTCATCATCTGGATGAACAGCAACAGCGGAGTCTCCAAGCATTGTTTCTGGCCTTGTTGTTGCGACCACTAATATTTCTTCGGAGTCTACAACTTGATACTTGATGTGCCATAAATATCCACTTTCTTCTTTGCTAATAACCTCTAGGTCAGAGACTGCAGTTAATAGGACTGGGTCCCAATTAACAAGTCTTTTTCCTCGATAAATAAGTCCTTCATTATAAAGCTCAATAAAGACTTTTCTTACCGCCTGTGAGAGAGATTCGTCCATCGTAAAGCGCTCTCTGTCCCAGTCAACTGAAGTCCCAAGACGTCTCATCTGGGATGTGATTGTTCCTCCAGACTGTGACTTCCAGTCCCATACCTTTTCAGTAAATTTTTCTCTACCCAAGTCGTGCCTTGAGATGTTATCCATACTGAGTTGTCGCTCAACAACCATTTGAGTGGCTATTCCAGCATGATCTGTTCCAGGTTGCCATAGAGTTTGATTTCCCTTACTTCTGTTGTAACGAGTATAGACATCCATAATCGTATGTTGAAAGGCATGACCCATATGCAGACTTCCAGTAACGTTAGGTGGAGGCAGGACAATACTAAAAGCTTCCTTGCTGGATGAGTTAGTATTAGAAGAGAAAAGGTCGCCTTTCTCCCACAATTCACGATACTTTTGTTCGATAAGTTCTGGGTTATATGTTTTTTCCATGAAGGCTAGGCGTCAGATAAAGCTGACACATTATACAATAACTGCGCCGTTTAGAATAACCCTTTAAGGGTTACTGGTTGTAATCTTTTCGCCCTGATAGGGCATGTGCAATTGTATTGATATCGGTATATTCCAGCTCACCCCCTAATGGAATTCCATGAGCTATTCTTGTTGTTTTTATTTGATACTTTTTTGCTAAATTATGAATGTAGTGAGCGGTCACCTCACCCTCAATCGTTGCATTAGTGGCTAGGATAAGTTCTCTTACATCTTGATCGGTTAAAAGAGTTTCAAGTTCATCAAGACCCAGCTCAGCAGCTCCGATTCCGTCTATAGGCGATAGGTAGCCACTTAAAACAAAATATTTTCCTTTGTATACACCACTTTGTTCAATTACATGAATATCAGAAGGTGTTTCAACAACACAGATCTGAGAATTTTCGCGAGAGTTATTGGAGCAAATTTCGCAAATATTTTTCTCTGTCAAGGTACGGCATTTTTCACAGTTTTTAACGTTTTCCATTGCCTCTTTTAGGGCTTTTGAAAGCTCTATTCCACCGAGTCTGTCTCTTTCAAGAAGGTGATAAATAAATCTTTGAGCGGTTTTGGACCCAACACCCGGAAGTTTGCTAAATGCTTTATTTAATTTCTCAATCATCTTTACTTAAAAATAGTGAATTAAAATGGAAGATTAAGACCACCAGTGACGTTTTTCATTTTATCCTTGGAGATTTGGTTTATTCGTGAGGATGCGTCATTAACTGCTATCATTATCAAGTCCTCTAACATCTCTTTGTCTGAGGTCAGTGATTCAGCAATTGAAATATTAGTTAGCCTGTAATCTCCACTCATTTCAACTTTTACTGCACCTGAGCCTGCATCACCCTCACAGCTTAGTGATTTAATCTCCTTTTGAACAGTTTCCATATCTTCCTGCATTTGCTTCGCTTTTTGCATCATTCCTGCCATTCCACCTTTAAACATTGTCTGACTCCTTGATTGATTTGATAGAATTAAGATCAACTTTTGAATTAAACACTTCTTGTAATTCTTTGAGACCATCATCACTTAAAAACTGACTTTCTGTTTCTTTACGCTTTTGCTCTCTCTCAATTGACTCCTTTTGGGACAGTGAGTCACCATTGGTTTCCCCTGGCTCAAAAACCAGCTCGGTTGACGGATATTGTTGATGAAGTCCTTTTCTTATTGAATCCTCTGTTTTGGGGGTCAAAAGATTGAGAAAGTCTGAGCTTAATGTTAACACCAGTGTTTGATCTTTTAGAGACTTGAATACAGTATTTTTTACCAACATTTTTGCTGCACCATTGAAATCAAACGTCTTAATAATATTTTCCCATTCTTTTTGATTTTTAATATCGAGTTCATTTATGTCTTCTTTTGATGCCTGATGATTTGATAAAGGCTCAGAAGATCCTTTTGAAGTGGTCGCGTCTTTAACTATTGAGTTTTTATTTGGCGATGGTTTTAAATTTTTTTTTTCTTCACCCTTGTAGTCAGGATGAAAAGCAATCATTCTTAGAATCGTCATTTCAAGACCAATTTGTTCACTAGGTGACAGATTCATATCTTTTTGCCCGTTGATTGCAATTTGATAATAAAGCTGCAAATCTTGCGCTGAAAAACTATCAGCTAGACTCGCAATAGCAGGAGAAATTTGATTTTTATCTTGGATAATTTGAGCTAAAGAAATTTGGTGAAAAACTGATGTCAAGTCTCTCAAGGCATTAGCCAAGTTCTCACCCTTGTGGGCTAAGCCCTTAATAAAAGACAAAATTTGTTCGGCATCTCTATCACTAATGAGTTTGGCTAGATTGATAATTTCATCATGATTGACTAGCCCTAACATCTCTTTTAAATCATCATCTTTAACGCTACCATTTCCATATGAGATTGATTGATCAAGAAGGCTGAGCGCGTCTCTCATTGAACCATTACCAAATTCAGCAATCTTCGAAAGGGCACTCTCATCAAACTTGAGTTTTTCTTCTCCCATAATAAACTTGAGATGGTTAAGAATTTCATCGTGAGAGAGTTTATTTAAATTAAACTGAAGGCATCTCGAGAGAACGGTAATGGGTAATTTTTTTGGGTCAGTTGTTGCTAGTAAAAATTTGATATGGGAAGGAGGCTCTTCTAATGTCTTCAAAAGCGCGTTAAAGCTACTTTTTGAAAGCATGTGGACCTCGTCAATGAGGTAAATTTTGTATAAATTTTTAGTCGGAGTATACTGGGCATTTTCGAGAATCTCTCTCATGTGATCAACACCAGTATTTGAGGCTGCATCCAGTTCAATTAGGTCTACTGACTGACCTTTGTCAATCTCGAGACAGGTTGGACACTTTCCGCATGGGGTAGAGCTTAC
>CALKDH010000074.1 GCA_938086805.1 uncultured PS1 clade bacterium
ACAAATGTGTTTTCATAATTTTTAATTATTGAAAGGTTAGTCCACCTAGTTTTTTACTAGCAATAATGATACATATGAAATTTGTATGAAATGGGAAATAATTACCCGTATAGTGTTGAAGAATTTTTAAAAAAAATAGAATTAATTATAAATTTTTCTTAGTCCCAAATCTATTAAAAACTAGGGCATTACAATATTTCTAAGCTGATCCTTGAGGAGATTTAAGAGTGTTGTTTTTTGTTTTTCATTGAAGCGATTGATAGGCCCTGAAACTACAATTGCACCAAAAAACTTCTGGCTATTTGAGAGCACTGGAACGGCAAGAGCAAACAAAGATGGGTTGTGCTCATTGATTGATAAATAATAGCCCTTATCTCTAATATCTTTATAAAAACCTTTCTGATCTTTTTTTCGCTTCCCGTAAGCTAAAATTATACGACCTGATGCTCCACGATTAAGGTCTAATCTAGAGCCTTGCTCAATGTTATGTCTTATTTCGTCTCTAGAGTGAGATCGATAAAGGCAAATACGCTTTTCATCCTCCTCAACAAAAAAAGAACAAGTCTCACCAGAAACATCACGTATGTAATCAACTATTGGGCGAATCTGCTCAAGGTGGTTACTTTGCGTATAAATCGCACTTAAATACAAAGCCTGAGTACCAAGGACATAATCTTTATTTTTAAGACGAGACACATATCCGTATTCTTCTAGTGTTGAAAGAATACGATAGGCAGTTGAGACATTAAAGTTTAGATGGTCACAAATCTCTTTTATCGAAAATGTCGACTTATCCAATGAATACATTGAAAGAATTTGTAAGCATTTTTCAATAGCATTATATTTCTTATCAATAGACCTTAACTTCATTTCTTTTTTCATATTATGAAATAATTATATTATATAGTGAAATAAAAGTTTTTTTATAAAATAACATTGGTATTATTTTTGGTTCTAGTATTTAGTTGTTTTTCAAGAGCTTATAGGTGACATAATAAACTTAATTTCTTTCAAAAAACTGACCTAATGATTAAAAATTTAAAAACTCTTAGTTTTAATAATTAGATCTAAATACATAAAAAATACAAATTAATAGGAGAAGATAATGAATAGAAAAGATCAAATTAAAGCGTTAGAAAAGGACTGGAAAGAAAATCCAAGATGGAATAATGTTAAAAGGTCATATACAGCTGAAGATGTTGTTAGACTTCGAGGCTCTGTTCAGCCTGAATGTACATACGCAAGGCGAGGTGCTGAAAAGCTTTGGGACTTAGTAAATGGATCATCTAAAAAAGGTTATGTGAACTGTATGGGTGCCATTACAGCTGGCCAAGCAATGCAACAAGCAAAAGCAGGAATTGAAGCCATATATCTTTCTGGTTGGCAAGTTGCAGCAGATGGAAATACTTCTGAAACAATGTATCCTGATCAATCACTCTATGCCTATGATTCAGTTCCAACTATGGTTAGGAGAATTAACAACACATTTAAAAGAGCTGACGAAATACAATGGTCTCAAGGTATAGATCCTACTGACGATAAATATATTGACTTTTTTCTCCCAATTGTAGCCGATGCAGAAGCGGGATTTGGCGGGGTTCTTAATTCTTTTGAGCTCATGAAAAATATGATAACTAATGGTGCAGCTGGAGCTCACTTTGAAGATCAATTAGCAGCAGTTAAGAAATGTGGCCACATGGGTGGTAAAGTTTTAGTTCCAACTCAAGAGGCAGTTCAAAAATTGATCTCTGCTCGATTGGCTTCTGATGTTATGGGCGTACCTACTCTGTTGTTAGCAAGAACTGATGCAGAAGCTGCAAATCTACTTACTTCTGATGTAGATCCACATGACGCTCCTTTTATTACAGGCAAGAGAACTGCAGAAGGATTTTATGTTGTTAAAAATGGGTTGGAACAATCTATTTCAAGGGGTGTCGCATATGCGCCTTATGCTGATCTAGTATGGTGTGAAACTGGTAAACCTGATCTTGGTTTTGCGCGTGAATTTGCTGACGCGGTATTAGCTGAAAATCCAGGTCAATTATTAGCCTACAACTGTTCTCCTTCATTCAACTGGAAAAAGAACCTCAATGATAGTGAAATTGCTTCATTTCAAGAAAAAATTTCAGAGATGGGTTACAAGTACCAGTTTATCACTTTGGCTGGTATTCACAATATGTGGTATAACATGTTTGACCTTGCATATGAGTATGCTAAGGGTGAGGGCATGAAGCATTACGTTGAGAAGGTTCAAGAGCCTGAGTTCAATGCTGCTAAAAAGGGTTATACCTTTGCATCTCATCAGCAAGAAGTTGGTGCAGGTTACTTTGATGATGTCACAACTGTTATTCAAGGTGGTGAGTCCTCAGTAACTGCTTTAAAAGGATCAACAGAAGAAGAGCAATTTAGTTAACCTAAAGTTTAAAAAAAAGCCCTTTATTTTTTGAAGGGCTTTCTAAAAAATATATAATTTATGTCAAGTAGTTCGTCTCAAAAAATCTCTTTATCTATTGCAAAAAAGATTTTGAGAGGATTTGAGCGCCACTATGAAAATATCAAAACTGCGTCCATAGAGGCTAAAAGGTGCTTTGAAAATAGAGAATGGGATAAGATTGAAAGAGATTCAAAATTAAGGCTTAACTTTTATGATGAACAAGTCGATGATTTTTGTAAAAAACTCTTTACAGAATTAAAAAAACAAAACCTATATGATTCCAAAGCAAAGTTTAACGAAATTCAAAGTGTTGAGAAATTTAATTCTGACTTTTGGAAAAACACAAAGAATGTATATACCGAACTTATAACATCTCACAAACAGCCTGAACTTGCAGAGACTTTTTATAATTCAGTGTTCTGTCGAATATTCTCAAGAAATTTTTACAATAATCAATTTATATATACTAAACCTTGCGTATCTCTGAATTACATTGATATGGATGAGCCGGTAATAGATAGCTATTTTGTTGACAATGAACAACTCAATGATACATTTACATCCATTTTGAAAAATTATCGATTTAATTGCAAATTTGGTAACTTTAATCAAGACATAGAAAGACTTCAAGATCAACTTTATAAACAAGTTCCAAGGCTTAGCTCAGAAGTCTTTGAAATGCAATTTATCAGCACCCCTTTCATTAGGGGTAAATGTGCTTATATCGTTGGGAAAATTATCACTCAACTTCACTCTGATATTCCGGTTCTCATAGCACTCTTAAATGATGAGGAAAAAGGACTTTATGTTGATAGTCTCTTAACTGATCTTGGGGCAATATCTGTTGTATTTAGTTTTTCTAGATCATACTTCTTTATCACAACAGACTATCCGTCAGCAATCGTTGAGTATTTGAAAGAATTATTGCCAGGAAAAACCAGGGCAGTCCTTTATAGTGCCATTGGACTTCATAAACAGGGAAAGACTCTTTTATATCGGCATTTTTTAAAGTACTCAAAAATTACTAGTGAAAAACTAATTATTGCTCCTGGAATTAAAGGTATGGTGATGTCAGTTTTTACCTTCCCTATGTATCCATATGTTTTTAAAGTCATTAATGATAAGTTTGCACCTCCTAAAATGGGAACAAAAGAAATGGTAAAAGACAGATATTATTTTGTCAAAAACCATGTCAGAATTGGAAGATTAGCTGACACATGGGAGTTTTCTAATGTTGCTTTTCCACTCAAAGATATTGACAATACTTTATTGCAGGAATTAAAGATAAAAGCTGCCTCAAATATTGAGATTGAGGATGATCTACTAATCATTAAGCATATGTATATTGAAAATAAAATGACGCCACTAAATATGTATCTTGATACGGCTAATAAAAAGCAACAAACTCACATAATTAATGACTATGGAAAGGCTATTGATGAGCTTATTAACTCGAATATTTTTCCTGGCGACATGCTCACAAAAAACTTTGGAGTGACTCGCCAAAACAGAGTAGTTTTTTATGACTATGATGAAATAACCTTAATGAGCACCCCAGTTTTTAAAAAAATTCCAAAGGCAAAAACTTATGAACAGGAAATGGCCTCAGAGCCTTGGTACTATGTTGGTCAAAATGATGTTTTTCCTGAAGAATTTAAATACTTTATGTTGCCTAACCCTTATTTAAAAGAAGTATTTAACAAAAAATACAAAAAGCTTTTGGATGCTGATTATTGGGTTTCTGTGCAAGACAAAATTAAAGAAAGTGGCGTAATGGATTATTATCCTTATGGCTCAGAAAAACGCATGTGTAACATCTACAAGGAAAAATAAAATGAAGTCAACATGTGATATCTCTGATGATATGCATCCAAATGTACAGTATTTAAAACCAATTTTTCAAAGCTTCGGCAAAAAAAATAGGTTCTCAGGTCAGATTGTTACTATTAAGTGTTTTGAGGATAACTCGCTTGTAGAAGAAGCTTTAAAAACTGATGGAAGAGGCTCTGTACTTATTGTTGATGCTGGAGCATCCTTAAACTGTGCAATGATGGGAGACAAAAGGGCCACAGATGCAATCAAAAACAACTGGCAAGGAATAATTGTAAATGGTCCGATTAGAGATTCTGCTGAAATCAACTCTATGAATATTGGTATTCGAGCGCTTGGAACATGTCCTAGAAAAAGCATAAAAAAGGGAGCCGGGAAAAGAAACTTAAAAGTGACTTTTTCAAATGTAAAATTTATACCAGGCCACTATCTTTATGCAGATGAAGATGGGGTTATTGTATTGGAAGATAAAGTAGATTAATGAGTGCTGAGCATCAAGTAATTAATGATATAAAGGTTGATAAAGTTTTTTTTGACTTTATCGATAAAGAGGTTTGTGAGGAGCTAGATATTTCAGCCACAGAATTTTTCCAATCTTTGTCGACTATACTGGTTAAGTATCAAGATGAAAATAAGAGTCTTTTAGAAAAAAGAAAGGAGCTACAATCAAAGATTGATGATTGGCATCTTAATAATAAAAGAATTGACCCAGGCAAATACAAAAACTTCCTTAAAGACATAGGCTATTTTGCGCCAGATCCTGGAGAATTCACCATAGATGTTGAGGAGGTAGATGATGAGATTTCACAGGTCTCAGGACCTCAGCTTGTTGTGCCAATAACCAATCAAAGATTTGTTCTTAATGCTGTAAATGCAAGATGGGGAAGTCTTTTTGACTGCCTTTATGGAACCAATGTCATTCCAAATAGAGGAAGTATGACCACTTCGTTTGCGCATAATCTTCAGCGTGTAAATCGAACTGCTGAACTTGCATGTGAATTTCTTGACGAGATAGCACCTTTAAAAGGAGCTTCATACAGGCAAATTACTTCTCAAGTAAAGTACACCGGGGCGTTAATTTTTAACCTTGATAATGGTGAACTTGCAACCCTAATTAATCCTGAACAATTTATAGGTCTTGGTGATAATGGAAATATACTTCTCAGGAATAACAACCTCCATCTAGAGATCGTTTGTGATCAAGAGAAAAGCCTTCACAAAAGTGGCATATTTGATGTCATTCTAGAATCTGCTGTAACAACAATTGTTGATTTTGAGGATTCTGCATCAACTGTCTCTGATGAAGAAAAAATTCATGGCTACAGGAATTATTTGGGCCTTATGAGGCGTGACCTCAATTCAACATTCACAAAAAACGGGCACACTATTACTAGATCTTTAAACAAGGTCAAAGAATATTTTGATACAAAAGGTGAAAAGCTTTTACTTCCTGGAACCAGTTTAACTCTTGTTCGAAACGTTGGAATACATATGAGAACTAGGATGGTTCGGAATCTTGATGACTCATCGACTCCTGAGGGCATTTTGGATACAATGGTTACCTCACTAATTGCACTTCATGATTTAAAACTTAAGACAAATTCAAAAAAAGGAAGTGTATATATAGTTAAACCAAAGCTTCATGGTCCAGATGAGGTTAAGTTTACAATGGACTTATTTGAGTCAGTCGAACACGCTTTATCAATTAAGAAAAATACTCTAAAGATTGGAATTATGGACGAAGAAAGAAGAACCACTCTCAATCTTAAGGCTTGCATTTTTGAGGCAAAGAGCCGCATTATATTTATCAATACTGGCTTCCTTGACAGAACAGGAGATGAAATTCATACATCAATGATGGCTGGTGCTATGCGATGCAAAAATCTCATTAAAGAAGAGGATTGGTTTTCTGCCTATGAGGAGAACAACGTAAGCATTGGGCTAGAGTGTGGGCTATATAAGAAAGCTCAAATAGGTAAAGGAATGTGGGCTCAGCCTGATCAAATGAGAGAGATGCTTGATAACAAGATGGTCCATCTAGAGGCTGGTGCTAGCTGCTCTTGGGTTCCCTCTCCAACTGCAGCAACTTTGCATGCTACACATTATCATCGATTTGATGTTTTTACCCAGCAACAAGAAATACTATCAAAACAAAAAAAACCTAATCAAGATGATTTGCTTGTTATTCCTTTTTTAAAGTTAGCTGATCAGCTATCTGAGGAAAAGATTACTAATGAAATAAATAACAACGCTCAAAGCATTCTAGGTTATGTTGTAAGATGGATTAATCAAGGAATTGGTTGTTCTAAAGTTCAAGATATAAATCATGTTGGGCTTATGGAAGATAGAGCCACGTTAAGAATATCCTCACAACATATGGCTAATTGGCTACACCATGGGATATGCACCAAAGAACAAGTTATAGAGGCATTTAAGAAAATGGCCCTCATAGTTGATGATCAAAATAAAAATGACCCTCACTACATTCCAATGGCTCCAGAATATAATTGCTATGCATTTAAAGCCTCTAATGCCCTAGTCTTTGAAGGTGCAGATCAGGCCAATGGATACACAGAGGATATTCTAATCAAATATAGACGAAAATTTCTCGAAGCTAAGCAAGCTAAATAGAAAATTATCAATCTCCTTGGACTTAAAAAGGTAGGCGAAATCTTCACCGAGGCTAGTACTTATAACCAATATCAAATCACTACATATTGTTAGTTGATTTGACCTAAATCGCTTTTGATAATTACTCAATCTACTCATTGAAAATGTAGTTATATTATTACTATGTAATTTATGTTAAGGGGTTTTTTATGAGTCGTAATATCAATGAGCTACTCAAACAGGTTTTACAGCGAGGTGATTTAGCTATTCCGAGAGTTGAATTATGAAACAAGCACTAAAACTTACACTTGAAGATACAACTAAAATGATGGATAGTGCGATCAATAAAGCAATTGAGATAGGTATAGATATGGATATCGCTATTGTGGATGATGGTGGTCATCTTATGTTATTTACAAGAATGGATAATGCAAAAATTACAAGCATTAATGTCTCAATCGATAAGGCATTTACAGCTGCAGCAGCTAGAAAAGCCACCTTAGATTATGGCAAATCTGTTATCAATCATGGTCCAGCATTTGGCATTCAAACCTCTCATCAAGGTCGTTTTTGTGTTGTTGGTGGTGGCTTACCACTTTTTGTTGATGGTCAGATTGTTGGTGGAATTGGTTGCAGTTCTGGTAGTGCCGATCAAGACATAATAGTTGCTCAAGCAGGCATTGACGCATTACTTTCAGTTTATTACAAAGCTATTCCTAGCCTTTAAATGAATTATCTGAAAGAAGATAATCTAATTCTTCCATAGTGCTCATGCGTCCTAAAATTTCATTTCTATGGGGAAATCGACCAAATTTCTTAACTAGGTCTCGGTGATGCTTTGAAAACTCCAGATTAAAGTTGTACTTTTCAAAAAGATAAACTTGGAGATTTTGATGGTCTAAATTTTCACTATGCATTAAAGGCATAAAGAGAAAAAGTAACTTTTCATTATCCAGCTCCTCATCAAATCCATTATTAATAGCATTTAATGCGACTTCGATGGCCATACTTTCAGTTTTGAAACTTTTAGCTTTAGATCTATACATATTGAGTGGAAACTGATCAAGAATAATTATCAATGCAACTGAACCATTAGCATTATCCCTCCAAGAACTAAAATCACCAGACGCTGCCTGCTCCCAGATATGTTCATACCTAGATTTAATTTCTTTGTCTATTGTTGGAGTTGATGCAAACCAAAATTGTTTGCTTTTTTCAGAGAACCAATAATCAAGTATATCGCTTGGCTTTATTGAGTTTTCATTCATATAAATACTATAAAAAAACCCTCAGAGAAGCATAATATACTCCTCTGAAGGCTTAAAAGTTATGACTTAACGATGAGGTGATTTTTCGCCATAATCCTTATATTTTTCAAGATGCCTAACTGGTTTGCTTAACGCATCTTTTCTAAAAGGATCTCCAAGCTCTCTAGAGCACATGATTTCAATGATTGTTGTCTTTCTTTCATTCATCTGCATATCGATTGCTTTTTTGAGTGCTGGTCCAACTTCTTCAAGCTTATCAACACGTATACCTTCAGCACCCATTGATTCAGCAATATTAACAAAATGTTGGTCTGTAAGTTCAGCTGCTACGAATCTTCTGTCATAAAAATCTACTTGGTTCTTCTTTTCCGCACCCCAATGACGATTATGAAAAACCACAGCTGTGACAGGGATATCATGACGAACACACGTCATAGTTTCAACCATACTCATAGCCCAAGCTCCATCTCCAGCATAAGACACTGCTGGTCTATGTTGAGCAGCAGCCTTTGCACCGATAATTGTTGGAAACGCATAACCACAATTTCCAAAGCTCATTGCTGCAAAAAAACTACGAGGTTTTTCAAAGCGAAGATAGCTATTTGCAACCGAGTTGATATTGCCAATATCAGTTGAAACCATTACATCTTCTGGCATAGCCTTCTCTAGCTCCCTTAAAACCTGTCTAGGGTGAAGCCAACCTTCTTCTTTATTTGCAATCATATCCATACTATAGGAGTCGGTTTCGTGAATCCACTCATCTAGCTCTAACTCCCAGGCTGCTTTTTCATCAGCAATAGTTTTTGCTCTATCACTCTTTGTTGAATCGCAATTGAGAGATTCAGAGTCTAATTTTTCACAAAGTACAGATGCTACAGCTTTTGCATCACCACAGATACCAACATTTATTGGTTTAACCAAACCAAGCATTTTATGATCAGCATCAATCTGAATAATTTGCGCTTCCTTAGGCCAATAATCCATTCCATGCTGCGGCAAGGTACCAAATGGACCTAATCTTGTTCCTAAGGCAATAACCACATCAGCCTTTGATATTAATTTCATTGCAGCCTTTGAGCCCTGGTAACCAAGTGGTCCACACCATAAATCATGACTTGCTGGAAAAGAATCATTATGTAAATAGCTATTAACTACAGGAGCACCAAGACGTTCAGCCAATGCTGCACATTCGTCTACACCATCTGCCATAACAACTCCACCACCGGAAACTATAACTGGAAATTTAGCTTTTGCAATTAGGGCAACCGCTTCATTAAGTGTATCTTCTCCTCCAGAACCACGATCAATCCGTCTAGGCGTAGGAATTGTGAATTCTCCATCAGCATAGAAATAATCTCTTGGAATATTTAATTGTGTTGGAGCCATTTCACTCATTGCTCTATCAAAGCAACGTCCCGTAAATTCAGCCATTCTCATAGGATTGACAACATGGCCTTGGTATTTTGTAAACTCTTGAAACATTGGGAGTTGATTTGCTTCTTGAAAGCCTCCAAGCCCCATTCCCATCGTTCCAGCTTCTGGAGTAACAATAACAACTGGACTATGAGCCCAATATGCCGCAGCAATTGCAGTAACACAGTTAGAAATTCCAGGACCATTCTGTCCAATTACAACACCATGTCTCCCACTAACTCTTGAGTATCCATCTGCCATATGGGCAGCTCCTTGCTCATGAACTACTGGAATAAACCTTATTCCTGCTGGTTCAAATATATCCATCGCATCCATAAATGCTGAACCCATAATTCCGAAAATATCTGTAACCTCATTAGCTACCATAGTTTCAACAAAGGCTTCGCTCGAAGTCATTTTTGCCATTTTTTTACTCCCCTTTTATTATTTATTTAATATATCTAAGGCAGGGACATAATCATATCCCAAATCCCGTGCAACTTCTAAACAAGTTACATGCCCACTATGGACGTTTAATCCAGCTCTTAGATGTTCATCATCTAATAATGCTTGCTTTACCCCTTTATTAGCAATACTAAGCCCAAATGGTAATGTGACGTTGTTCAGGGCATACGTTGATGTCTTTGGGACACCTCCAGGCATATTTGCAACACAGTAATGAACCACATCGTCTATGATATAGGTTGGCTCTGCATGGGTTGTTGCTTTCGAAGTTTCAAAGCACCCACCTTGGTCAATTGCTACATCAACAATCACTGAACCCGGCTTCATTGCCTTTATCATCTCTTTAGAGACTAATTTTGGAGCTTCAGCTCCAGGTATTAATACGCCACCAATAACTAGATCAGCTTGAAGCACGTATTCCTCGACTGAACTTTTTGTAGAGAAGACTGTGTTAGTACTTCTTCCAAACTGTTGCCAGTGAGACTCAAGAGTTTCAGGATTGTTGTCAAGCACCCAAACATCAGCACCCATTCCAACCGCCATATGAGCAGCATGCGCACCCACTACACCTCCTCCCAAAATGACTACGTTTAGAGGATCGACCCCTGGAACTCCCCCAAGAAGTGCCCCCATACCGCCATTTGGATGCTCCAAGAAGTGAGCTCCAGCCTGAATAGCCATTCTGCCAGCAACCTTCGACATTGGCGCTAATAATGGCAAACCTCCTCTTGGAGAGGTAACTGTTTCATAAGCTACACAAATCGCTCCACTTTCAACAAGCCCCTTGGTTTGTTGAGGATCTGGAGCAAGATGAAGATAAGTGTAGAGAATTTGTCCTTCTCTGAGCATAGCAATCTCTTCAGCTTGTGGCTCTTTGACTTTTACAATCATGTCTGCGGTATCAAATACCTCTTTAGCAGTAGATATAATTTCAGCGCCTGAATCTGCGTATTCTTGATCAGAAGCTCCTATTCCAGCACCAGCATTGGTTTGAACAATTACTTTGTGACCATTATTAATGAATTCCTTAACACTTCTGGGTGTTAAACCAACTCTATACTCATGGTTTTTAATTTCTTTTGGGATACCAATAATCATTTCAATTTCCTCTAAAAATCAATAAAACTTACTTTAAATATTTGCAGCAATTGCATTATCAACTGCTTCAATAATTTGATTAATTTCATGTTTTGAACATATAAAAGCGGGGCTGAATAAAAGAACGTTATTATTGTATTCAAAACTTCTATTGGTTCTACCAATCATGACTTTATTTTTTAAGCAATGGCCTGCAATTGCCATTGCTACACTCTCATGAACTGGCTCTTTTGTTTTTCTATCTTTTACAAGCTCAACACCGCAAAACAAACCCTTTCCTCTTACGTCTCCAATAATGTCGTATTTATCCTCAAGTTCGTGCAACCTTTGCTTTAGGTAATCACCCATGTTTTTAACATTATCGAGTAGGTTTTCTCTTTTGATAATGTTAACAACTTCGAGTGCTGCAGCCGGTCCAGCAGTACATCCACCAAATGTTGAAATATCTCTGAAATAACTATCAGGATTAGAGGGATCTTGCTTAAACCTATCAAAAATTGCCTCTGATGTGATTGTCACAGAAATAGCAGCATAGCCTGCTGCAAGACCTTTTGCTGTTGTAACTATATCGGGCTGCACATCAAAATGTTGATAACCAAACCATTTTCCTGTTCTTCCAAGACCACAAACAACCTCATCTATATGGAGCAATACATCGTATTTATTACAAATAGACTGGATTATTGGAAAATATTCTTTGACAGGTGGAATGACACCCCCACCAGCAGTAATTGGCTCCAACACTACTGAACCAACAGTGTCTGGTCCTTCTTTTAAAATAATATCTTCTAATACTGTTGCACATTCAATATTGCATTCTCCATATTTTTTACCAAATGGACATCGATAACAACAACAATTTGGCATTTCCACAAAACCTGGAGCAAAGGGGCCATATTGTTTCTTTCTTTGTATTTGAGCAGATGAGCTCATGGCGCCAATTGTAGTGCCGTGGTAATCACGATCACGAAATATTATTTTATGTTTCTTTCCGTCATTATCAAAATGAGCTAGCTGACGAACCATTTTGTAGCCTTTCTCATTGGCTTCTGAGCCAGAATTTGAGTAATAGACACGGTTCATCCCAGGCATTAATGAGGTAATTTCTTGAGCGTATTGAGAAGCTGGTTCATTACCAAATGCACCTGCAAAGTAAGGAATCTTTGAAATCTGATCACTAACAACCTTGACCATTTCATCTCGACCATAACCTAAATTGACTGTCCAGACGCCTCCAGAAGTAGCGTCGAGATACTCATCGCCCTTAGAATCAGTTATAATCATACCGCTCGCATTAGAAACGACAAGTGGGTCGTTTTCCTCAAAAGCCTTATGTTGTGTTAGATGATGCCATACATGGCTTTTTGCATTTTCAACGATATTAGTATTTGACATTAACCCTCCCGAGCATTTACGGCACATTTCAAGGAAATGAATTGTAAAATATAAGTGGTCCTGATTTAACAAATATATAGAACCAGCAAACTTATAATTAATAGGCCAGCAAAATGGATGAAATGTGGAACCAATTTTTTTCACTAAGGCATGACAAGCCTAGAACACTTCAACTGCAGATTCGTCAGCAGTTGATTGATGCAATTACTAATGGATTAATTGGACCAAATGAGCCACTGCCATCATCAAGGAATTTAGCTAGCGCTCTTAAAGTCGCTAGAAATACTGTTATCGCCTCATATAAAGAATTAGAATTTGATGGATATATTACCCCTAAAGAAAGACGAGGTTATTTTGTTAATGAGCAATTTTATGAAAGCTATAATTCAACTAATAGTAATCAACCGAATAAAGCCAAATCACCGGTTTGGCATGATAAGTTAATTACAAAAAAACCATCTACCCAAACCAATATCCATAATCCAGAAAATTGGCAAAATTTACCCTACTCATTCACAATTGGCCAACTGGATAAAAGCTTAATCCCGTATTATGAATGGAGAGAGGTTGTGAGACATTCATCAACTCTTCCAGAAATTCAAAAATGGAATATGGATCACGTTGACAATGATGATCCATCATTAATCAAGCAAATACAATCAAAAGTTCTTCCAAAAAGGGGGATTTGGGCCAACAAAGACCAAATTCTCATCACTTCAGGAAGTCAAAACGCAATCTATATGATTGCTAGCCTCCTTACCAAAAAGGGAACTGTTGTCGCAATGGAAAACCCAGGATATCCCGATGTAAGAAATATCTTTAGCTCTAAAACTGATAATGTTATTCCAATTAGTATTGATCAAAATGGCATCATGGTTCAAGACATTGCTCCCGAGACAGATATAATTTTTACCACTCCGAGTCATCAATACCCTACAGGGGTAACAATGAGTATGGAGAGAAGACATGAACTTTTATCAGTAGCAAAAGAAAATCAAATGGTTATTATTGAGGATGATTATGAGGCTGAAATTAACTTTCAAAAAAAGCCTCATCCTTCTCTTAAAAGCTTAGATAAGGATAACAATGTTATTTATGTAGGTAGCTTTTCCAAGGCCTTTGCACCTGGCTTAAGGCTAGGATATATGGTAGCACCTGAAAGCTTTATCAAAGAAGTAAAAGCTATGAGACGCCTAATGATTAGACACATACCTGCAAATAATCAAAGATCAGTGGCGCTGTTCATTGGTCTTGGACATTACCATAACATGTTTACTAAAATACAAAAAACCAATAAAGAAAGGTGGAGTTTAATTAATGAAAAAATTAATCAAGAGCCCCTCCTATCTTGCACTCCAACGCTTGGAGGATCAACCTTTTGGATTGAAATTCTAGCACCAATTGATAGCGATAAACTGTGTAAAAAACTCCTGAGTAAAGGAGTGGCTGTCAGATCTGGAAATACTTTATTTAGTGGCGAAAACTCTCCATTAAACTATTTACATTTGGGTTATTCCGCTATAGACACAAACAAGATTAATAAAGGTATAGACATTATTCTCAAAGAAATAAAGTCAATGACAAAAAAGCTTAATTAGTTTCTAATTTTCTCATTTAATGGGTCATACATTGGCTTGAGAGATACTTTACAGCTTTCCTTAACGCCTTCCACCTCGACTGTGTACTTATGGCTTAAAATATCCTCATCACTTTCATTAGGCTTGCATGGAACATAGCCAAGACCAACTGCACTTCCAAGAGTATGGCTATATGTTCCGCTTGATAAATGACCAACAATTTCACCATCTTTTAGGATAGGTTCATTATGGTAAAGCATTAATTCTGAATTACTTAATAAAAATTGCATTACACGCATATCATAGCCTGAGGTTTTTTTAGATTGAACAGAATCATAACCAATAAAATTTCCAAATTTAGACGGCTTTTTATCTAACTTGACTGCAAATCCAAGGC
>CALKDH010000075.1 GCA_938086805.1 uncultured PS1 clade bacterium
CAGTTATTTGGCCATGTAGATCATAGCTGACTGAAATAATACAATCTATGCCTACTGCTTCTCTGACTGATCTTATCCATTCACCTTCAGGATCATCTATCCCCTCAACATAAATAGCACCGTGCATCAGCAGAAGAACACCGTCAAGCTTTTCAAATGAATTTATCTCTTTAATGAATTCATTTTTAATTTCATCAAAATACTTTCTATCAATTGGTCCGCCTGGAACCGATTTATTGAAGAAAATTGGATTAACTTTGATATTGTAATCTGAGAAAGAAAAGTCAATGAGGTCAAGCAAATCTTGCCCTTGAACACTTATAAAGTCCTCTTTTTTTTGAAATAATGGAGAATAACTACTGCATTCAGTACTTATCCCACCAATGGCTATATTTTTTTTAGCCACTGCTCACCTTGATACTAGTTCCAGCCGGTTACTACCTTGACTTCAATAAATTCATTAAAGCCATGTTCTCCACCTTCTCTTCCAATGCCCGAATGTTTAAATCCCCCAAACGGTGAACCAAGTGCTAATCCATTTCCATTAACCTCTACAACTCCAGAAAGTAGTTTTTTTGAGATTCTTTTTGCTTTTTCTTGATCTTGAGTTTGAATATAATTTTCAAGACCATAAGGTGTGTCATTTGCAATTTCTATCGCTTCTTCTTCTGTATCAAATGGAATCATAGATAAAACCGGTCCAAAAATTTCGGTTTGAGCAATTGTCATTTGATTATTGACATCAGCAAAAATAGTTGGCTTTACAAAAAAGCCTTTCTCAAGACCTTCTGGTTTTCCAGTTCCACCTATTACCAAGGTAGCTTTCTCATCAATTCCAGCTTGTATTAAAGCTTGAACTTTTTCAAATTGAAGCTGAGAAACAAGCGGTCCAAGATGTTTACCCTCTTTTGAAGCTATATCGGTTTTAGTTGATTGAGCAGTTTCTTTTGCTATTTCGACAGCTTGATTGTATATCGATCTCTCTACAAGCATCCTAGTTGGAGCGTTGCAGGATTGACCTGTGTTATTAAAGCAGTGCCTGACACCTCTTTTAACTGCTTTTTCATCAGCATCAGCAAAGATTATGTTTGCACCTTTTCCCCCTAGCTCTAAACCAACTCTTTTAAAGTCATCCGCAGCATTGTGAGAGATTAAGGCGCCAGCTCTTGTAGAGCCAGTAAATGAGACCATGTCGATGTCAGGATGAGAGGTTAGCTGACTTCCAACACCAGCACCATCTCCATTAACTAAGTTGAAAACACCAGCTGGACATCCAGCTTCTTCTAGCATGTCTGCAAAAATCATTGAGTCTAAAGGAGCAATTTCCGAAGGCTTTAAAACCATTGTGCAACCTGCAGCTATTGCTGGAATAACTTTAAGCGCAACCTGACTAATAGGCCAGTTCCATGGTGTTATGAGTGCGCAAACCCCTATTGGCTGATAGATTAGTTGATTGTCAGAATCATCCAGTTGTTTTTCAAATTCGAATTTTCTCAGTTGAATCAGAAAATCTTCTATAGCTTCAGTTCCACTTGGAGCCTGAGATCTTTTTGCAAAATCGATAGGCGCACCCATTTCCATAGATATAACCTCAGCCATTTCATCCATTCTTCTTTGATAGATATCATAAAGCTTTTCTAGTAATTCAATTCTGTCTTCTTTAGTTGAACTTGACCACATAGGAAATGCTGCTTTTGCAGCGGATACTGCAGCATCAGTATCTGCCTGAGAACCTAGAGAGATAATTGCACAAACGGATTCATCTGAAGGATTGATAACCTCAAAGTCATTCTTTTTTACAGGGTCAACCCATTGACCATTGATGTAGAATTTTTTGTAATCAAGCATTGTAATTCTCCTTTTCAAAAAGTAGAGGTTATATTAAGAAATTTTAGATGTCAAGAAAAAATCTTTAAACTAGTGTTTGTTTAGACACTCGCTAATTTTTCAACTGATAGCTTTATGTTATCCATACTTGTTGCAAAAGATAACCTCACATATCCTGGGGCACCAAAGGCCGATCCGGGGACAACTGCTAAGCTCAATTTTTCAAGACAATAAGTTGAGAATTCGACATCATCTTTAAGTCCTAACCTTTCAATTAGACCTTGCACTTTGGGGAACGAATAGAATGCACCACCTGATCTTGGGCATTCGATACCATCAATTGCGTTCAGGCTATCAACCAGAAAATCATGGCGACGTTCAAAGGCCTCAACCATCATAGTTATGAATGATTGGTCGCCAGTAATAGCTTCAAGAGCAGCAGCTTGTGAGATAGAACTTGGGTTTGAAGTTGATTGGCCCTGAATTTTCTTCATTGCTTTAATCACCATCTCAGGACCCGCAGCGTAACCAATTCTCCATCCTGTCATCGCATAGGCTTTTGATACTCCGTTCAAGATAATTACGCGATCTTTAAGATTTGGACACGCCATAGCAATATTTATAAAGTCATCGCCGCCCCATCGAATATGCTCATAAATATCATCACTAATAGTCAATACATGGGGATACTTCTCAAGAACTGCTCCAAGCGCCTCAATCTCAGCCTTTGAGTAGACAGATCCAGTAGGGTTTGAAGGACTATTTAATATAAAAAGTTTAGTGTTAGAGGTAATACTGGCTTCAAGCTGCTCGGGTGAGATTTTGAAATCCTGATCTATGCCCGTCTCAATAAAGACAGGAGTTCCATCAGCTAAAATAGCCATATCCGGATAAGAGACCCAGTATGGAGTTGGAATTATGACTTCATCACCAGAATTTAAAATCGCCTGACAAAGATTGTAAAAAACCTGTTTGCCACCACAAGAAACCATGACTTCATTTAGAGAGTAGTCTAATCCATTTTCACGTTTAAATTTTTCACAGATAGCTTTTTTAAGCTCAGGTGTTCCATCAGCAGGTGTATATCGAGTTTCACCATTACCAATAGCTTTAATTGCTGCTTTTTGAATGTTGGTTGGGGTGTCAAAGTCAGGCTCTCCAGATCCCATTGAGACAATTTGGATGCCTTTTGATTTTAATTCTTTAGCTTTGTCACTCACTGCCATAGTGGCAGATGGTTTAACTTTTTGAACTCGGTTTGATAAGATTGTTGACATTTACTGTACTCTTTAAATGGTTTAAAATTAAGGGATTTATTTTAATCAAAAACTGCCAATTATGGCTAGAAAATTTCAACTCAAATCAAATTTCTCACCCAAGGGTGATCAGCCCTCTGCAATTGAAAAATTACTAAGTGGAATAGAGTCAGGTGAGAAATACCAAACCCTTGTTGGAGTTACTGGATCAGGTAAAACCTTTACTCTTGCGAATGTTATTGAGAAGAGTCAAAAGCCAAGTCTCATTATGGCTCCTAATAAAACTTTAGCAGCCCAGCTTTATAGTGAAATGAAGGAGTTTTTCCCTGACAATGCAGTTGAATACTTTGTCTCATACTATGATTACTACCAGCCTGAGGCTTATGTTCCGGCATCAGATACTTACATTGAGAAAGATGCTTCGATTAATGAACAAATTGAGCAAATGAGACTCTCAGCTACAAAGTCACTTCTTGAGAGAAAAGATGTGATCATTATTGCAAGCGTCTCAGCAATTTATGGTCTTGGTGATCCGAAGAGTTATATGAAAATGTTGCTTCACTTAACAGTGGGGGAGGTCACGAATCAAAGAGAAATTTTAGCGACACTATCAAAGATGCAATACACTCGAAATGATCTCACACTTATAAGGGGACATTTTAGAGTTAAAGGTGAGGTAATTGATATATTTCCAGCGGATTCTGATGAGAGTGCAGTGAGAGTTGAAATGTTTGATGATGAGGTTGAGAGTCTTTCCTGGTTTGACCCTCTCACAGGAGAGAAACTAAAATCACTTCAGAGGATAACCATCTATCCAAAGACTCATTATGTCACTCCTGAGTCCACGATTCAAAATATGCTTGATGAAATTAAGGTTGAACTAGGAGTTAGAAAAAAAGAACTTCTTTCTCAAAACAAATTAGTTGAAGATCAGAGACTCTCCCAAAG
>CALKDH010000076.1 GCA_938086805.1 uncultured PS1 clade bacterium
TCTCCCTTTACGAAGGTCACTTCAAGTGGAGAGTAGTTAGACATCAAATTAGACATAAAAATTATTTAGGTTAGTTAAATAAAAAAAGCCCCAAATTGGGGCTTTTGAAATTAGGTATATTATTGTACTTAAGACAAGACAGCCACCAGTTGGAAGTTAAATTGAAGACAAGATCTTCGGGATTTAAATTGTCTAAACGCGATTGACATCATAACTCTTAAAGCACAACTTTAAACTATAAAAGAGATATTATAACCTAATTTTGTTCGTTATTCTTTCTGTAATTGAAGCTTAATAAAAGATAATAAAGTTAATTTTTATTCAAATTTTATGACACAATAGAATTGCAAGATAAACAATTTTATTTCATTAATCTAAGGAGTAAAAATGCAATTAAACCTATCTGGTCATCACCTCGATATTACATCCGCCATCAGGCAACATACAAGCGACAAGCTTTCAAAAATCAAACATCATTTTGACAATGTCATGAACGTTAACATGATCTTAGAAGTTCAAAAAGACGTTCAAACTGCTGAAGCAACTATCCACGTTCGTGGTGCTGATTTATTTGCTAAAGCGCAAAGTAACGATATGTATGTTTCAATTGATCAGTTAATTAATAAATTAGATAGTCAAATAATAAAACACAAAGAAAAACTACATAACCACAGAGGTTAGCCCATATAAATTATAATACGTTGTAATAACTGCATAACGAGTTAGACTCGTTATGCAGTCCAAAAAACGGATATAAATTATGGCTGAGATTGAGCTTACTAGTTTCGAAGTAAGTCTTCAAAATTTAATGACAGCGCTAGAAGCATCTGAGCATGATGAGGCTAAACATCAAATTAAAGAACTTCATCCAGGAGAGATAGCACTCCTGTTTGAAGCTATTCAGCCAAAAGATAGGTCAATCCTTTGGCCAGGAATCGAAATTTCTATTCAAGGAGAGGTTTTAAAGGAGGTCAGTGAGGATGTCCAGTCTCAGCTTATAGCTGAGATGAGCGTTGAATCTCTAGTCAAAGCGACAGAAAAATTAGATACTGACGACTTGGCTGATATTGTTCCTAACATGCCAGAGTCAGCTGTTCATAGTCTACTCTTGACTCTCGATTTTAAACATCGTGAACGCCTCAATACAATATTAAGTTATCCAGAGAATTCAGCTGGAGGACTAATGAATACTGACTTTATTACTGTCAGGCCAGATGTATCAATTAGAGCTGTGATCAGATATTTAAGGCTTTTAAAGGAGATGCCAGTAGATACCGATCAAGTATTTGTTGTTGATAGGAACTTTAATTACTTAGGTTCTCTCCTAATAACCTCTCTATTGACTGAGGACCCAGGGCAATTGGTTGAAAAATTTATTAGTAACGACTTCTCAAAACCAGTAAGTGCTGATACAGATGAATCAGAGGTCGCACTTTTGTTTGAACAAAGAAATTTAATTTCTGCTCCAGTCATTGATGAAGACAATCAGCTTGTTGGAAGAATTACTATTGATGATGTGGTTGATGTCATAAGAGATCAAGCAGAGCATTCTGTAATGTCAATGGTTGGTTTAGATGAGGATGAGGATGTCTTCGCACCTATTATTCAGAGTTCAAAAAAAAGAAGTATTTGGCTGGGTGTTAACTTAATAACAGCTTTCATTGCTGTTTATTTTATTGGCCTTTTTGAGGCAACATTGCAACAGAAAATTGCTCTGGCAATACTTATGCCAGTTGTTGCCAGTATGGGTGGAATTGCGGGAACTCAGACGCTCATTATAGTCACTCGAGGTATAGCAACTGGAAAGGTCACTGCTGCAAATATTAGGGCTTTAATCAATAAAGAAGTTGCGGTGAGTGGTCTTAATGGGATTATATGGTCTATAGTAATTGGTCTAATAACATACTACTGGTTCTCTGATTTACTCTTAAGCCTTATCATTGCTCTAGCAATTATCACAAATCTAGTGGTTGCAGCTTTTTCTGGAGCGTTTCTACCTATACTCCTCTCAAAATTAAGAATTGACCCTGCGCTTGCTGGGGGTGTAATCCTTACAACAATTACCGATGTCATTGGTTTTGTGGCATTTTTAGGTTTAGCTGCATTGTTTATTTAGAAGATTAATAAAATAATGAAGCTTATCTATACCAATGAAAATCGAATCATGGTTCTTAACGTAAAAAATGTCCTCATGAGTCATGATTTGGAAGTAACACTGAACAACGAATTTGCATCCAGCGCATCTGGAGGGCTTGCACCTTTTGATACATGGCCTGAAGTTTGGTTGCTGAATGATAATGATTTTGAAAAAGCAAAAAAAATCATCGATTCTATATCTCTTGAAAGCAATTTAGATAGTTGGGAGTGCCAAAACTGCAAAGAGTTGAATGACCAATCATTTGATTTTTGCTGGAGTTGCTATGCAGAGAATACTTAATTTAACAAGAAAATAAAATCATGGAACTTACTGTCTGGCTAGGTTTATTGGCATCAGCTCTTTTTATAAGTATTTCTCCTGGACCTGGAGCAATATTTTCAATAAGCCAAGGAACCCAATATGGATTCAAAAGAGCATTGTTCTCAGTTGCAGGATTGCAATTTGGCTTGATCAGTCAAATACTGTTTCTACTTTTTGGTTTGGGCGTTCTAATCAACCAATTTCCCTCTGTATTTATATTTATTAAATTTCTGGGTATGCTGTATTTAATAGTTTTGGGAGTTTTACAGTGGCGTAAAAAAATTGAACAGATAGCTACAAATGAAGATCATAATAGTCAAGCTTTCAATCCTCTCAAAGCTGTTCTTCAAGGCTTTTTTGTAAATTTAACGAATATCAAGGG
>CALKDH010000077.1 GCA_938086805.1 uncultured PS1 clade bacterium
GACAGGACCACCCTTTGGAAGATTTTCAAGGCCATGTACTCTTAATCGATATCGCCATCCAAATAAAAGGAGGCCTGCAAGTTGACGCATAAATTAAAGAATAGCTTTAAGTTTTCTCAATACAATACTGAAGCCAACAACTGCCACAAATGCATTAAAGTAGAGAATAAATTCACTTCCAAAACTTAGGTTTGCAAGAAAAACTGTGAAGATCAAAAGACTAATCATCGCAATATTTTGAAGCCAGTTCTTTCCTGCGAGCATGCTTCCAAGTCCATCTTCTGGTGAGTTGGCTTGCATTAGAGCATTAAGTGGAACAATCATCATGCCTGCACCAACCCCAAATAACAAAATAATAGAGGTTACCAAAATGAGTGCTATAGAATTTGGAATAAAACTCAGGCTTGAAATTACTGGCACCAAGATCGCGCATACTGTAATCATGATTGACCCTGTATAAATGTTGTTTATGCGAATATTATTAAAGCTTTTTCTGCCAGATAAAAAGGCTCCAATCATAATGCCAAGGACTGATGAGGCTAGCATTGCATTAACCACTAGTGGACTCTCAACACCAAAATTAACCTTGGCATGAGCAGGAATAACGGCCACCAAGTTTTGCGACATACCCCAAAAAATGGCTGTACCCAAGATAGAATACCAAACTATTTCATTCGCCCTCATGGCCTTAAAGTTTATGGACAGATAATGAAATGAGATTAACTTTCCAAGTGAAAGTTTTACTTTACTCAACTTGGCTGGGTAAAAGCGAGTCCCAAGAGTTGCCAAGAATTCTATCGTTGATAATCCAACTAAAACCCAGCCTACTGGGGCTATTTTCATTAGAATCTCCTCAGGAGTTGTAACCTGCATTGTTCCCAAATAAGCTTCAAACAAATAAGAGAAAAACACTGTACCCAATAGAATTGCAATTAATACTACTGAAGAGTGGTAGGCATTTCCCTTGCTTAAGCCAGCCTTGCTAAGACACTCTTTAATGTACCCCATTTTAGCAGGTGAGTAGATTGCACTTTGGGTTGCAAGTAGAAGCGTAAAGCCAAATGCAGTTTTGTATAAACCATTGTAGTAACAGTAAGTAATTGCCAAGGTAATCAACACCGCTGAAAAGGCACTAAAACGCATCACACTTGTCTTTGCAAATCTATCAGAAAGATATCCGGACATAGTAAAAAGCAGGATAAAGGGAACCAGAATCATAGCATTTACAATGGCAGTCAAAATGATTTGCTGTTGCTCTCCATAGATCATAAAGATAGTATTTTGGATAATGATCTTATGACCTAAGTCTACAAATGCATTAAGAAATACAGCAACTAGGTAAATTGAAAATACTAAGGAACGCTCTCTGCTAATCGGTTGAATTTCTTCCATAACTCTCCAGGATATTATCTTTAACAAGAGAGTATAAGAGAATTATTGAGCGTCAAGCATTAAAATTAAAGTTGACTAAAATTCAATCCCCTCTACCTCAGCAATCGTTTGCATATCTTTGTCACCTCTTCCAGAGAGATTAATGATAATTGTTTTATCACTGGTCCATTCTTTTGCTAATTTCACTGCATAGGCAATTGCATGAGAGGGCTCTAATGCTGGAATAATGCCCTCAACCTCAGTTAAAAGATGAAACGCTTCTAAAGCTTCCTTATCCGTAATAGCAACATACTCTGCCCTGCCAATATCTTTAAGGTAAGCATGCTCAGGACCAACTCCAGGATAATCAAGGCCGGCTGATATTGAGTGTCCCTCAATGATTTGCCCGCTCTCATTTTCCATTAAGTAAGTTCTATTCCCATGCAAAACACCTACGCTACCAGCGGTTAGAGGGGCAGCATGAGCATCAGGACCAAGATCAATGCCTCGTCCTCCAGCTTCAACACCAATAATCCTGACTGAAGTATCCTCGATAAAAGGATGGAAAAGCCCAATTGCATTTGAGCCACCCCCAACACAGGCAATAATGGCATCAGGAAGGCCTCCGACTTGTTCATCAAACTGTTCTTTTGCCTCTTTACCAATAACACTCTGGAAGTCTCTTACGAGCATAGGATATGGGTGAGGACCAGCTACTGTTCCAATAATATAATAGGTGTTATCAATGTTCGTGACCCAGTCTCGCATTGCCTCATTTAAAGCATCCTTAAGGGTTTTTGAACCTGAGGATACTGGGACTACGGTTGCACCAAGAAGCTTCATACGATAAACATTCTGAACCTGTCTTACAACATCAACCTCTCCCATATAGACCACGCACTCAAGACCTAATCTTGCGGCAATAGTTGCTGAAGCAACACCATGTTGGCCAGCACCAGTTTCTGCAATAATGCGTGTTTTTCCCATTCTCTTAGCGAGCAAAGCTTGGCCAATTGTATTATTAACTTTATGAGCTCCAGTATGATTTAGGTCCTCACGTTTTAAAAATATTTTGGCGCCACCAATTTTTTTTGTTAAGTTTTCAGCATAATATAGTGGTGTTTTTCTTCCAACATAATGCTTAAGATCATCCTCAAACTCCTTCAGAAAATCCGGATCATCTTTATATTTTTCGTAGGCTTCATTTAATTCTGTTACGGCAGACATAAGTGTTTCTGCAACAAAAACGCCACCATATTGATCAAAATGACCATTCTCATCTGGGAGGTTATAACTCATGAATTAGTATTTCTTATAAAAGCTTCTATTTTATCAATATCCTTAACTCCTGGAGCACTTTCAACACCACTAGAAGCATCAACAGCATATGGTCTAACTTGTCTAATCGCAGATGACACATTGTCTGAATTCAGCCCTCCTGCAAGGATAATTGGCAAAGATATATCAACACAAGCTAATGACCAATCAAATGCCTCACCCGTTCCGCCAAAACTTGAAGGGTTAAACGAGTCCAGAAGAATCGCACTTGCACTTGAAAATTGTTCAGCTACTTGGACAACATTAGTATCTGGCCTAACTCGCAAAGACTTAATAAACGGCATTTGATATTGAGTACAATCAAGGAGACTTTCGTCACCATGAAATTGCAGAGTATCTAAAGGCACTTCACAAAGAATTTCATCAACAAAGCTTGGGTTTGCATTGACAAACAATCCTACCCTATTAACAAAGGGTGGCAATGCATCAATGATTTCCTGTGCCTTTTGAACATCGACATTTCTTGGTGACTTATCATAAAAAACAAGACCAACTGCATCTACACCAGCAATTGAGGCATCTCTTGCATTATCAGGGTCAGTAAATCCACAAATCTTAACTTTTGTCATTAGCAGTTGTGTTTTATTTATTGTTAGATTTTCTCACAGGCTACCATTTCATTGGATGAAATAAATGGATATGTTGAAATCTAACTTATTTGTTTTTCTTAGGTGAGGCTTTCTTTTTTCTTTTTTTAGGCTTGGCTTTTGCTTTTATTTTACCCTCTATAGCCTTTTTACATTCTTCTAGAGTTAAATCAACAGGCTCTTTATCTCCAAATATTTTAGCGACAGTGACATTTTTCTGTCCCTTTCCCCTCTTTTTTCCATTCCAAATGTAAGGGCCAAACCGACCATTTAGAACTTGAATATCTGAATCCTCAAAAACCTTAATAATTCTTTCTGCATCAAATTTTTCTTTTGCAGCGATTAACTCTAATGCAGTTTCTAAAGAAACCTCCTCAGGGGTTTCTTCTTTGAGAGACACATATTTTTTCCCATATTGAAGGTAGGGTCCAAATCTGCCATAGTTTGCTTTTATAGTTTCACCAGATTCAGTCTCACCAACTGTTCTTGGCATTTTAAAAAGCTCTAAGGCCTCTAGAAGAGTTATATTTTCAATATCCTGTCCCGTCCTTAAGGATGCAAAAGTTGGTTTTTCCTCATCATCTTGTTTTCCAATCTGAGCAAATGCACCATAACGACCAAATCTGACGCTTACAGGCTTGCCAGAAGCTGGGTCCTCGCCCAAATCTCTTTTGCCATGTGTTTCATCTCTTGAAATATCTTTTGCCAACTCAATTTGCTCATGAAAAGGCTCATAAAAATTACGAACAACGCCAGTCCATGACTTAGACTCTTCAGCAATAAGATCAAAATCTCTTTCTAGATTAGCTGTAAACTCATAACCAATAATGTTTCTAAAGTTTTTCAGTAAAAAATCAACTAACAAGTAAGCAACATTAGTCGGGAAAAGCTTATTTTTTTCAGCTCCCGTGGTTTCAGTTTGCTTCAGCTCTGAGATAGCACCATTTGTAATTTCTATGCATTGATACTCTCGCTGAGCGCCCTCTCTAGTATCCTTTACAACATAATTTCGATCTTGGACAGTTGTAATCATTGTTGCAAATGTTGAAGGTCTTCCAATCCCCATTTGTTCAATCTCTTTAACTAGCGATGCTTCGGTATATCTTGGTTTTGCCCTTGAAAAGGATTCCCTTGAGCTCATATCAACTAATGTCAGAACATCATTACTACTTATTTCTGGCAAGAGCCTATCATCAGAAGACATATAGTCATAAACCTCAAGGAATCCTGCAAAAGAGAGTATTTCGCCATCAGCGATAAAGTGTTCGCTCCGACCAGAAACATTGATGGTCACTTTAGTTTTTTGAAGTTGTGCATCACTCATCTGTGATGCAAGCGTTCTTTTATAAATTAATGAATACAGCTTTGAAGATTGATCATCCAGGCCAAGAATAGTGGGCTTAGTTAGATCAGTTGGTCTGATAGCCTCATGTGCCTCTTGAGCACCACTCGAGCTGGTCTTATATCTTCTGGCTTGATGAAACTGCTTTCCATATTTTGATACAATTTCTTCTTCAGCACCAGTAATAGCCAGTTCAGATAAGTTTAATGAGTCAGTTCTCATATATGTGATTGCACCCTCACGATATAAGTTCTGGGCAATTGACATAGTCTGCTTAACAGAAAAACCAAGTTTTTGCGACGCCTCTTGTTGCAATGTAGAAGTAATAAATGGAGCTTTAGGTGATCTTTTAGAGGGCTTAGTGTCAACTAAATCAACTATTAATTCAGCCTCTATCAACGCCTCAGCAAAAGAAAGAGCATCTTCTTTAGAGCTAAATTCTTTATTGAGTTTTACCTCAAGATTTTGATTATCCTTGTTAATTAAGTTTGCTTTAACCTTAAATGTACTGACTGGAATATGAGCTGAAATTTCGCGCTCTCTTTCCACAACCAATCTAACAACTGGAGACTGAACTCTTCCTGCGGAACGAGCTCCGGAAATTTTTCTCCAAAGAACTGGGGAAATTTCAAAACCAACCAGCCTATCAATTATTCTTCTGGCTTGTTGAGCATCAACAAGATCGGTATTTATTGTTCGTGGATTCTTTATTGCCTTGGTGATAGCACCCTTTGTGATTTCATGAAAAACAATCCTTGGAGTATCTAAATCCAAAGATAGAGCCTGTTGAAGATGCCATGCAATCGCTTCTCCTTCTCGATCCTCATCAGTAGCCAGAAAGATTTTCTCGGCAGCTTTTGCAGATTTTTTTAAGTCAGCAACAACTTTTTTCTTGTCTGCACTTATAGCATAAGTTGGTAGAAAGTCATTTTCAATATTCACGCCCATGTCTTTCTTAGGCATATCCCTGATATGACCAATACTAGATTTAACAACGTAATCTGGTCCTAAAAACTTTTCAATTGTTTTTGCTTTCGCCGGTGATTCGACAATAACAAGATTTTTTGACATAAAAAGTCCTACTGAAGAGTAGGGTTATCATCGTGAAACACAATAGACTCAATCCATTGCGAAGGAACAGCAGATTCAGCGCTGTTTCCAATAACCATCATTACAACCCATTTCAAATCATCGATACTAAGCTTTGAGTCTTCTAGAGACATCACTTGATCAATGACAATCTCTCTTTGACTCGGGTTTAGTTGGCCCATATTCTCCATAAACATTATGAAGCCCCTTGCCCTGGAATCTAACTTAGTTTTTTCAAGTTCACTATAAATTCGCATGGAATTATGAACCGTATTAAAGCTTGCAATTTTCCCGTCTTGAAGTGCTGCTATATTCTCAAGCCAAATTAAAGCTTTTTCGATTCTCTCTGAATCAAATCCAGCTTCAGACAGATGAGTCTTTAACAAATCATCGTCCAACTCTTGAGTTGAATCTTGCTCAGCAGATTCAAACAGAAAGTCAAACATAAAGGTGAGTACATCAAGAATGTTGTTAGTCATAGAGCCTCTTAAAAATTAACATATCTTACTAATTTATAAATACTGGACTCTAATAACAAAAGAGTCTAATTAATTGTTTATTACTTGTGGGCAACAATCACTTTTTCAACCTCCACTTAAGTTATAAAGTGATTACTAAATTAAAGCAACTAATTATTTGATACCTTCATTATCCACATCTTTATGTAAATTGGGCCTTAATAAAGCCCTAATAGCTAAGAAACTCTAATTTATCAGGCATACCGATTCAATCCAAGTATGGTAAAATTGCAAAATTTTTTGTTGGCTTATACAGATTATGAAAAGAACTTTCCAACCGAGCGTACTAAAACGTAAGCGCAACCACGGCTTTAGAGCTAGAATGAAAACTCGTTCTGGGCGTGCTATTCTAAGTGCACGTAGAAAAAAAGGGCGTAAGCGCTTAGCAGCTTAACACAATGGCTGGCTCGCTTGCTCGAAGTGTGCGTATTACAAATGCCAAAGAATTCGCACATATTTTCAAAAAGGGGCGCCATTCTCAAAGTAAATTTTGGAAAATAGTAGTGAGTAATACTGACTATTCTTTATCAAGGCTTGGGCTTGCGATATCCAAAAAAGAATACAAAAAAGCTGTTGACAGAAATCATTTAAAAAGACTGGCTCGTGAGACTTTTAGACTAAATCAAGATTGTTTTGGAAGCGTTGATTTCGTTGTGATGGCCAAAAATAACCCAAGCATAAACAATACTAAGATGACAAATGATTTGCTTTCACTTATGACAAAAGCAACAAAAAGGATAGCCTCCTGATGAAATTTTTGATTCTACCTCTAATCAAAATTTATCAATGGATTATTAGTCCAATTTTAGGGGGTAATTGTCGTCATATACCAACTTGTTCTGAATATACATATGATGCAATTAAGTATCATGGCGCCATTAAAGGGAGCGCTCTTGGAGTAAAACGAATTAGCAAATGTCATCCCTGGTCTGAAGCAAGTTATGATCCTGTCCCAAAAAAAATTAAAACAATTTAGATACTTATGAATACTCAAAAACTCTTTCTTTTTATTGCAATTTTTTTAACTATTTTTCTGCTTTGGGATAAATGGGAGCTTACACAGTCTGTAGATGAGAATGGCAATGTAATTACCCAAACTCAGCTAGTAAGCAATGACTCTTCAACAGAAATTACTGATGTTCCTCTTCCAAGTGATGTTCCATCAGCAGATTTACAAATCTCAGAAGACTCAACTCCATCAATAATTGAACCAAGCAATTCTGGTGCTTACACCACAGTTGTTACAGATCTTTTAACTCTTCAGATTTCACATAAAGGTGGAACGATCATAAGCGCCTTACTGAATAAATACCCTGAAACCTTAAACTCTGATGCACGTTTTGAGTTATTAAGCAATTCTCCAGATAGAATTTATCATGCACAAAGTGGATTGATTCCTGCTGATCAAATGCCTACCCATCAAGATGAATACACTTCCGAAAGAGATGAGTATTTCCTGGGTAGCGATAGTCAATTGACAGTTCCATTGAAATGGACTGATAATAATGGTATCACTGTAACGAAAAACTTTAGTTTTAAGCCAGACAGTTATGTTGTCGAAGTTGACTATCAAATAGAAAATAATAGTTCTTCTGATCGTGTTGTTAGTAGCTATACTCAGCTTGCTCATGGCGCTGCACAAGAGTCTGGCGGGTTCATGATGGGAATGCAAAACTTTAATGGCGGTGCAATCTACAATGATGAGGAAATCTTTGAAAAAATTGATTTTGAAGACTTTGACTCTAGTCCAAAGACAACGTCAATTGGTGGATGGGCAGCAATGATTCAGCATTATTTCTTTTCAGCATGGATTCCAAATGAAAAGGAAAAACATACCTACTCAACCAAATCAAGTAGAGATAACTTTCTTCTGACAACTGTTAACCCTAGCACAAGAATTGCTGCAGGCTCCTCAGTCAATGTTGGAAAAAATCAGCTTTTTATTGGACCCAAAGAGCATGTTCGCCTTGAAAATCTTGCGCCTGGACTAGATAAAACTGTTGACTATGGGTTCCTATTTATTGTGGCTAAACCTTTATCTGTATTCCTTCACTGGATTTATAGTTTTGTCCAGAACTGGGCGATATCAATAATCTTGGTAACGCTGGCAATTAAGCTTGCCTTTTATAAACTCTCTGAAAAATCTTTTCGATCAATGGCTGGGATGAAAAAATTAGCACCTAGACTTCAAAAGATTAAAGAAACATATGAGGGCGACAAACAAAAAATTGGTAAAAAAACTATGGAGCTCTACAGAACTGAAAAAATCAACCCTGCTGCTGGTTGTCTTCCGATTCTAGTTCAAATTCCTGTGTTCATCTCAATATATTGGGTTCTTATAGAAATGGTTGAATTGCGTCAAACGCCTTTCTTATATTTGCCAGATTTGGCTGCAAAAGATCCTTATTTCATACTCCCATTAATTATGGGCGCATCTATGTGGTTTCAGCAACGACTTAACCCTCCTCCTGCTGATCCAATTCAGGCAAGGATTATGCAAATGCTTCCAATCGTATTTACTGTATTCTTCCTATGGTTTCCATCAGGGCTTGTATTATATTGGGTTACCAATAATATTCTTTCAATTGCTCAACAAATGTACATTAACAAAAAAATCAATGGGTAGTTAGTTTTATGAGTAACAATTCTAAAGCTGAATCAATAGCAAAAGAAATCAAGCTTTTAATCTTGGATGTTGATGGGGTTCTTACTGATGGTGGTATTTATTTTGACGATAAAGGTACTGAGCATAAAAAATTTGACTCTCAGGATGGTTGTGGGATTAAATTACTAGAATTATCTGGTGTTGAAGTTGCAATCATTACTGCAAGAAGCACTCGCTCTGTTGCTCATAGACTTGAAACTCTTGGTGTCAAAAATTACTACCATGGTATAAAGGACAAGGGTGTTGCCCTAAAAGAGCTTTCGGAAAAACTGTCTATTGATTTAAGTGCGTCAGCCTTTGTGGGCGATGACGTGATTGATCTCCCTGCAATGTCAAAAGTAGCCTTACCTATAGCAGTTGCAAATGCACATTCATTTGTAAAAGAAAATGCACTGATGGTTACAAATAATGCTGGTGGTTCTGGAGCAGTTAGAGAGGTTTGTGACTTTTTATTAAAAGCTCAGGATAAATATGATGACCTAATGCAGTCATTTTTAAAATGACTAAATTTCAGTCTGAGTGCTATGAAGCTCTTAAAAAAGTCCCCAAGGGAAAAGTAATTACATATGCCGGCCTGGCTAGAGAAATAGGAAAACCCAAAGCTCACCGAGCTGTTGGAAATGCTATGAACAAAAATCCTTTTGCCCCTAAAGTACCTTGTCACAGGGTGGTGAAGTCAAATGGAGAACTAGGTGGTTTTGCAGATGATATTAACGTAAAAATAAAACGCCTTCATGAAGAAGGCGTTGATGTACTAAATAACAAGATTGTAAACTTTAAATCTATTTTGTTTAGCGATTCTTAACGCTTTTTACCTCTCATCTTAGAGATCATTTGAAGCTGGGCCATTGACTCTGCCAATGCTGCTTGAGTGGTTGTTACATCTTGATCGCCCTGAGCATTAGACATAGCTTCCTCAGCTCTTTGTTTTGCCTCAAGTGCCTTAGACTCATCTAAGTCATTTGCACGAATCGCTGTGTCAGAGAAAATCGTAACCGTACCAGGCTGAACCTCAATAATTCCTCCTGAAACAAAAATTGACTCCATGCCACTCTCAGTTTCAACTCTAACCTCACCAGGTTTGAGTGTGCTAATTAGTGGGACATGCATTGGATAAACACCAATCTCACCCATTGAAGCTGGAGCAAAAACACACTTCGCTTCTCCTGAGTATATTTCCTCAGTTGCACTAACTACATCAACATGTATTACTGACATTTATGCTGTCTCCGATGCCTTTTCTTTAACTTCTTCGATAGAACCCGTCATATAAAAAGCTTGCTCAGGAACAGCATCATGCTCTCCATCTAAGATAGCTTTAAATCCAGAAATTGTATCCTTTAATGAAACATACTTTCCTGGAGAACCAGTAAAGACTTCTGCAACAAAGAAAGGCTGTGAAAGGAATTTTTGGATCTTACGGGCACGAGATACAGTCTGCTTATCTTCTTCAGATAACTCATCCATACCAAGAATAGCAATAATATCTTTCAACTCTTTATAACGCTGAAGAACGCCTTGCACTCCACGAGCAACATCATAGTGCTCCTGACCAACAATTAAAGGGTCAAGTTGACGTGAGGTTGAATCAAGTGGATCTACCGCTGGATAAATACCTAGCTCTGCGACTTGACGAGACAGTACTACTGTTGCATCCAAGTGAGCGAATGTTGTTGCTGGAGATGGATCTGTTAAGTCATCCGCAGGAACATATACTGCCTGAATAGAGGTAATAGAGCCTGTTTTAGTAGATGTAATCCTTTCTTGTAGGGCTCCCATTTCTGAAGCGAGTGTTGGCTGATAACCAACCGCAGAAGGCATACGTCCTAATAGAGCTGAAACTTCTGTTCCTGCAAGAGTGTAACGATAAATATTATCAATAAATAGCAAAACATCACGACCTTCGTCACGAAAATACTCAGCCATAGTGAGGCCCGTTAAAGCAACGCGAAGTCTATTTCCTGGAGGCTCATTCATCTGACCATAAACTAAGGATACTTTATCTAGGACATTTGAATCTTTCATCTCGTGATAGAAATCATTACCTTCACGCGTTCGCTCGCCAACACCAGCAAATACTGAATATCCAGAGTGCTCGATCGCAATGTTTCGAATAAGTTCCATCATGTTAACTGTTTTACCTACCCCAGCACCACCAAACAATCCAACCTTTCCACCTTTTGCAAAAGGGCAAACTAAATCAATCACTTTAATGCCTGTTTCTAGTAATTCAGTCGCAGGTGCTAATTCATCATATGCAGGTGCTGAGCGGTGAATTTCCCAATCTGCTTCTTGACCAATATCGCCAGCATTATCAATTGGCTCTCCAAGAACATTCATAATTCGGCCAAGAGTTTTTGTACCAACTGGAACGGTAATAGCTTTACCAGTATTGGTTACTTCTAGCCCGCGCTGAAGTCCTTCAGAACCTCCCATTGCAATAGCTCTAACGACATTATCGCCAAGCTGTTGCTGAACCTCTAAAGTAAGGTTCGCTTTAGTAACATGAAGTGCGTTATATACCTTAGGTATTGCGTCAGATGGAAATTCGACATCG
>CALKDH010000078.1 GCA_938086805.1 uncultured PS1 clade bacterium
AAAGGTTGGTTGAAGAAAGCGGCGAACTATAAGTTCCCTAAAACTCACCCAGATGCCTACATGGCATTCTCTAGAATGTCTTTTGATGCGGGCATGATTGGCTCTATGGCTGCACTTGTTGATATTGATGGAATGACTCACCAAGATGCTGCTAAGCAGTGGTTAGCTGATAATGAAGACACTTGGAGAGCTATGACAGGTGTTGGAATGTAATAAATACACTTAATTGTGTAAAAACCCCCTGAGGTCAAACTCAGGGGGAATACCTCCATATCTATTTAACTAAGTTACACTCTTCTCATTTTTCTTGATTAAAGTGAACTGACCTAGCTAGGAATGGGGGTTTTTTTTCGTCTGAGATACTTAAAATTACATATAATAAAAAATAATATCAATTAGATATTTTGTTAAAAATAAGGGAAACAATTTATGTCTTCACAAGAGCCAGTCGTAAAGTGTGAATCGGTTTATAAAATTTTTGGAGAAAATGCAGAAAAACTTTTGAAAAGCTCCAATGGCAAGGTCGATGCACAAGAGTTCCAAGATGCAGGATGTGTAGTTGGAGTCAATAACGCCTCCTTTGAGGTTTATCATGGCGAAATGCTGGTTATTATGGGTTTGTCTGGTTCCGGCAAATCAACCCTTTTAAGATGTATTTCAAGGCTGACAGATACAACTGCAGGAAAAATTTTTATTGATGGAGAAGATCTACTTAGCCTCAATAGTAAAGAGCTTATAGAGCTCAGAAGAAGCAAAATGGGTATGGTATTTCAAAGCTTTGCATTGTTACCCCATAAGACGGTTCTAGAGAATATAGCTTTTCCACTTCAGGTTAAAGGGAGCAGCACTCAAGATAGTATGACTCGGGCAATGGAGATGGTTGAATTGGTTGGTCTTGGAGGCCGAGAAAATTACTTTCCAAGAGAGCTATCTGGAGGGCAACAGCAGCGTGTAGGAATTGCGCGATCGCTTGCAGTTGAGCCTGATATATGGTTTTTGGATGAGCCTTTTTCTGCTCTTGATCCATTAATTCGTAAAGAGATGCAAGATGAGTTTTTAAGGCTTCAAGGTGTTTTAAAAAAGACCATTCTGTTCGTTACCCATGACTTTGATGAAGCCTTAAGACTTGCAGATCGGATTGCTATTATGAAGGATGGCATTATTGAGCAATTAGATACGCCAGCAAATATCGTTCTAAATCCAGCAACAGAATATGTTCGCAAGTTTACTGAAGAGGTTCCAAGGGAGAAGGTACTCAAAATTGAATCTGTCATGGATCCTGTTGATGATAATGCAGAGTTGAGTGATCTTCAGGTTTCGAAAGATGCGATTATTGAAACAGTTGCTGAAGAAGTTCTGAGTCAACAAAAGCCTGTTGCAGTTCTTGATGATGATGGAAAGACAATTGGTTTGTTAAACTGTTCAACTATTCTTCATATTCTTTTTGGTGATCGCTCAGTTGATAGCAAGAAAGACTAGACTATGGAATTTTTAACAAAGAATAAAAAATTAGTACAGCTAGCCATTGTTTTTATTGGCTTTTTTATTCTAGTGTTAATGACAGGACAGTATAGCGATATCATTGACGTACGTGATGGTTTTACTAATGCAGTCGAGGATGGCAAGATAGTCGCAGTGACGGGATTTTCAGAATCAATGAGTATGATCTTTAGCGGTCAATTACCCCCTCAATTTGTAAGAATACCCCAGCTTAATTTTCTAAATCCTGTCGTAAGTACTTCAGGTCTATATCTTTTCATTTCTTTGTTATTAGTTTTTGGTTTCGTTATTAGAAATTATTATTCAGTCTCTCAGACTAAAGTTATTAATCCAGCCAGCTGGCTTAAGGAGAATTGGCCTAACTTATTTACCTACGCTATCACTTCTTTTTTTGCTGGTTTGTTTATTATTCCAACATTGATTACTTGGATTTTTGGAAATCCAAGCTCGAGTAGTTTTTGGAATCTACCGACTATTGTTACTGACTTTGCAAACTTTTTGATGTATGACTGGTTTCCAATTCAAGTTTATGATCCAGATATTGAGGAATTTGAAGATAAGGCGTTAATTTTTCAAATTACAAGAGGTATTTCTGCTGCGCTTCTTTTTAGTATTGAGTTAATAAGAGAAATTCTTTTGGGTGGCATTAAGACTATCGTAACGTTTACCAGCTGGGATTGGATTGATGAAAACCCTTGGGCAGTTTGGCCAGCACTTCCTTGGACCGTAGTTTGTTTAACCGCAACTATGATTGGTTACGCTTTACAAGGAAGGGGGTTAGCCATTTTGGCTGCTTTTTCAACTATTTATATCTCTGTTTTTGGACAGTGGCAGCCTTCAATGGAGACTTTATCATTTGTTTTAATTGCAGCTCCTGTATCTTTTGCGTTAGGCTTGTTTTTTGGAGTGTGGTCTTTTAAGAGTCGAACAGTTGAATCTACCCTTACACCGTTTCTTAATATTGCACAAACTATGCCCCACTTCTCATACCTAGTTCCAGTGATGGTATTTTTTGGAATTGGAGATCAGGCAGGAGCTATTGCAACTATTATTTTTGCTACGCCTCCAATGATTAGGCTGACATTGTTGGGTCTCAAAAAAGTCTCACCTGAAGTTTTAGATGCTGGCATGATGAGTGGTTGCACTAGTTTCCAGCTCATGTTTAAAGTTCTGATTCCAACTGCTAGGCGTGACATTTTGATTGGAGTAAACCAGGTCATTATGCAATGTTTAGCCATGGCGGTAATAGCATCATTTATTGGAGCAAAAGGGCTTGGTTTTAATTTGCTGCTAGCACTGAATCAGTTAAGGGTAGGGCTTGCAATGGAGCTTGGTATCTGCATTGTTCTTATAGCTGTTCTTCTTGATAAATTATCACTAGCTTGGGCAAATAAACAAACCGACTACTTTGCAGATCTTCCTTTTATTCAAAGACATAAATGGTCTCTTCTTTTTTTAGTGATTCTCTTTTCGGGCTCAGTTATCGCCTATGTCGGTAACTTTATCTTTAATGGCAGTATTAATTACTTCTACTTGATTCCACACAACAAAGGGACTACTTTAGAGCCAATACTTCAGGGCGGTATTGACTGGTTTTTGGACACTTTCTTTTTTGCCCTACAAGGTTTTAATGAGTGGCTTATTGTTGATGTGTTATTTCCCATGAGGGAGGCTTATCTGTCGATGCCTGTTGTAGCTACATTCTTTTTGGTAATGGGAATTGGTTACATTATTGGTGGAGTAAGGTCGGCTCTAATTGTTGGATCGTTCTTACTGTTTATCGCCGTTCTGGAGTGGTGGGAAAGGGCTTTGATTACTGCTTATATGGCTAGTTTTGGAGTAATAGTATCAGGGATTATTGGTATTACCGTGGGCTCTTTGTGCGCACAAAGCAGGGCTGCAACTAAAGTCATCTTGTTGATTTGTGATACTTTCCAAACATTTCCATCTTTTGTTTACTTAATACCTGTGATGATTTTATTTGGAATTACTGATACTTCTGTTTTAATTGCAGTGATTGTATATGCAACAATTCCAGCAACAAGATATACCGTCGAGGGTCTTATTAGCGTGCCAGACTCTCTCCAAGATGCAGGCTCAATGTCAGGAGTCACCAAGATGCAGAGATGGCTCAAAATTGAACTTCCGCTCGCATTCCCGCACATAATTTTAGGGATTAATCAGACAGTCATATTTGCTTTATTTATGGTAATAATCGGAGCTTTTATTGGTACTGAAGATTTAGGGCAATACATTATAAAAGCCTTGTCTGATAAACAGGGAATTGGAAATGGCTTACTACTTGGACTTTGCGTTGCTGCAATTGGACTGACTGTTGATCACCTCATTCAAACTTGGGCATCTCAGAGAAGAAAAATGCTCGGCATCGATTAAAAAAATCTGGATTGCATTTTAAATTCAAATTTAATTGAAATTAATTACTAATTTTATTAATCAATTTGTTGATAATAAACTCAATCAATTATTAACTCGGAATCTTGAATGAAGCTTATTGATGGCAAGACACTTGCTCAAAACCTTAGAAAGAATATTGCTAATAAAGTAAAGCAATATGACAGGCCTCCTGGGTTGGCAGTTGTTCTAGTTGGTGATGATGAGGCCTCTCAAGTGTATGTCAGAAACAAAACACGAGCCTGCGTTGAAGTTGGTTTCTATTCGGATCAAATTCATAAATCAGCAAATATAACTGAAGAAGAGCTGCTTTCAGAGATCAATCGTCTAAACGAAAATAAAACAATTGATGGAATCTTAGTTCAGCTTCCACTGCCGCCACATATTGACTCAAATAAGATTATTGAAGCTATCGTGCCTGAAAAGGATGTGGATGGCTTTAGTAGTGAAAATGTTGGAAAGCTGAGTCTAAATAAGTCATTTATTAGTCCATGTACGCCCAAAGGTGTAATGAAAATGCTCGAATCTATAAAGTGTGATTTAAGAGGCAAGGATTGTGTCATCATAGGTGCGTCTAATATTGTAGGAAGGCCAATGGCGATGGAGCTTCTTAATGCTGGTGCAACCGTTCAGGTGTGTCATAAAGGAACAAAAAACATTACAGAAAAAACGAAATCAGCTGACGTCATTATTGCCGCTGCTGGAGTTGCCAACCTTGTCAAAGGGAACTGGGTCAAAGAAGGTGCTGTAGTTATCGATGTTGGAATTAATCGCCTTGAAGATGGAACTCTTGTCGGTGATGTGCACTTTGATGAGGTTAAGAATGTTGCCTCTGCTATCTCACCAGTGCCTGGCGGAGTTGGTCCAATGACGATTGCCGTACTGCTTGAGAATACTTTAATAGCCTATCAAGCGAAACTATAATTACTTCAATTTTTTGACCTAAAAGTTTGTACTTTTGAAGCAACCCAGTGATGAAAGCAATGCGTTGCGCTATCCATTACAGGAGAGAACTTACCTCCATCAAACATCAGCCCATTTCTGCCTCTCTGCATTCCTTCTACCACTCCTATATCTTCACTAAAAACTGTTTTCCAAAAAGAAGCGTTGGTGTCAATTAGCTTTTCTAATTCAGGCATTTCGGATGGATTTTTTGAATAGTAAAGGGATACATGCTCAACGGTTTTACTCGTTGATAATGGTTCGATGATTATTGAGAAGAAATGATCCCTATGAACTCCAAGGAGTACATTGGGATAAAGCGCAATATATTCACTGGTCGTGTCCCACTTTTCTGAGAGATTTTCAAAATCTGGAAATACGTTGCCAATTTCATCTTTGATTTGGTTGTAAACGTGAGATCCTTGTCCTGAAAAATACCCCTTCTCTTCGATATGGTAGTGGTCCTCAATGCTCGAGGTAACATTGAGCTCAGGATGAACCCAGGGTAGGTGGTAACTCTCACAATAGTTCTCCACAGCAAGCTTCCAGTTAGTGTCAAGAGACAACGAGAAAGAGGAACTCTCACCTCCATGAAAGAGTGGCTTATCAAACTCTGACCATCGATTGATTACTTTAGAGGCATATTCCTTAAATTCAGGCGCATTATTGGAGATATTGACAAAGATAATGTCTTGCCATACCTCTGAGCGCATCTCAAATAATCCAAGTTCATTATTTTTAATTGATTCGTGACTATTATTATCAGTTCCCCCAACCATTGGAGTAGCACATAGTTCTCCATTTAGATTGTAGCACCAGCTATGATAAGGGCAGCGTATGACTCCTTTGATGTTAGTTGGCTCATCAATCAGGATCATTCCTCTGTGGCGGCAAGTATTCTGAAAGACATTGATATTGCTATCACTATCTCGAACCATAATCAGTGGCATGCCAACAAAGTTAATTGGCTTGACATCGCCAGGATTAGGAATATCTTTGCCTGTTCCTATAGCCGACCAATTATCAAACAATATGGATTGTTTCTCTTCTTCAAAGACCTCTTGGCTCACATAATGCTGGTTTGGTAAGCCCTTCGCTTTGTCTGTTGAGGTAAGGACATCATCAAGATTACTTAGACTAGATTGATTCATATTTTTAAAAATTAAGGCTTATATTCAGGATATGCTAAAGTTGCAACAAGGTGTGTTCTGGGCTTGTCTCCACCATTTAAAGCAGTATGATAACCGCGCGTATCTGTGAAATAGACAGAGCCATCAGCAGGAAGGTGAGTGCAATGATGATTAACTATAAATAATGAACCAGGATTGGTATAAATGGGGATATGAAGCCTGGGCTCAGGATCCCTATGCCAGGAGTTGCAATTGAAGCTGTCTTTTTCAAGAATTCGAACTCTTCCAATCGGGTAGCGAGCAGTTAGCTCGTCATATATAGTTTCAAAGTAAGTTCCCTTGAATATATCAACGAGCTCAGAGAATGATGCCTCGTCGACCAATTCGTCTTTAGCAATCTCTTGGTAACTATCATCGACTCGTGTGTAGTATCGACCCACAAGGTCCTTATCATCATCAACTGAACTGTTTTTTCTTTTGGTCATGGCAAGAGCATGAAACCCGGATGCAGCAGTTTTAAATTCTGCATCAGCTTTAATCTCATCCAGAGACTCCCTTATTTTTTTTATATCAAATTTAAGTTGGAGCTTGACGATGTGTTCATTACCCTTGAAGGATGCAACCGAGTCAATATCAACTTGCTCATTTATGTAAGAATCTAATTCTTTAGTGTCTTCCGAAATGCTCATTTTTAACTCTAAAAAAGGCTTAAATTGAATGAAAATCAAATTAACGATATCATACTATTTCTTGCATTAATTAAAGGACAATAATATTCAATTAAAAAATTGAATATATTTCATGAAATAGAAATTGAACTAAGGTTTAGCTATCAGGAAGTCTCTGAGAATTTTGACATTTTCTGGAAGCAAGTCTTCCTTTTCGCTCATAATATACAGCGCTGAGGGTGCAGGGATTGAGGTGTCTCCAAGGATTACAAGTTCACCACTATCAATCTTAGGTTTACAAAGATGTTTCCAGCCTAAAACAATTCCCATGCCGTCGCTGGCAACTTGAAGGGCAATCATATAATTATTAACGTGAGTTCCTGGTGCAATTTTCCCCTTGTAGCCTAGAGCGTTAAACCATGAAAACCAATTTGACCAATTTTTGTCTTTAGCCCTCAGATGTATTAATGGGGCTTGCGCTAAATCTTCGATTGATGATTGAGGGAATTCTTTAGCGAAAGAGGGACTACATAATGGTACTAACTCGTCCTGAAAGAGAGTATGTTTTTGAGTCGACTCGTTCTCAACAAAACCATAACAAATTTTAAGATCAACGGCAACGCCTTGTGAATCAGTGTTGTCTGTTACGTGCTGGTTCACCGGGATTTCAGGGTGCTGCTTCCAGAATTCAGCCAATCGAGGCGGAAGCCACATAAAAGATACTGCTGTCGTAGCGCTAATAATGACCTCTTTGTCACTTGCAGATCTTCTGAGGTTTGCAAGAGTAGAGGAGACTGCAGTAAAACTACTCTGAAGCACAGCAAAGAGTGACTCACCATGATCAGTCAAATTATTACCATGATGCTTTCTATCAAAAAGAGAGAGCCCAAGTTCAGTTTCTAAAAACTTAATTTGGTGACTAACTGCCCCTGGAGTAACTCCAAGTTCCTCTGCAGCACCTTTAAAACTTCGATGGCGAGCAGCCGTTTCGAATGTCGCTAGTGAAGTTAATGGCGGTAATTTATAATATCTACGTGACATAAATATTTCCTTTAGGTTGAATATAAGTATACTTACTTTTCATATTTTGTGTTCAGGTTGAGCCTTTAAATCTATTAATTTAGATAATCAAATGTCAAAAGTGCATATAATCTATATGCTTTAATGGCGCAGTATTTAAAGATTTAATGAAAATATTGACATAACTGAAACCCCTTTCAATGTGTGTGATTAGAGTATAGAGCGATTTTTTTCATGTTTGTAGAATTATTTTCAATTCGATTTGAATTTTTTAACCTATCAGCACTTTCAAAATATTGATAATTATGCTTACAAAAAATCATTTATATGTTTGTTTAAAATTTCACGAAAAATAAAATCACAAGGAGATTAATATGTCTTTACCAACTCAAGCCGAATACGTTATTGCTGGCGCAGGAATTCATGGATTGTCAACTGCATGGCGTCTAGCTGAACGTTTAACTGAAAAGGGTGAGAATGTTGAAGGTCGAATCGTAATCATTGATAAAGCTGATCGAGTTGCTGCAGGTGCAACAGGTATTGCTTGCGGCGTTGTTCGAAATAACTATTTTCAGCCCGCTATGCGTAAGCTCATGGCTCATTCGGTTAGTATCTGGGAAAGTGACCCAGAGGCTTTTAGTTACCATGCAAATGGTTATATGCAAATCTCATGTGAAAAGATGAGAGAAGATGTGAAACAAATTCATGCTGAGCAAGCTGCAATTGGTTACGATAGTGTCTTTATTGAAGGCGAAGAAGAATCTCGTGACTACATGCTAAACCTCTTTGAGGATTGGCAAGCAGAGGGCATTACCTCTGTTCTTCACGAAAAACCAGGTGGCTATGCGAACAACGTAAAGGCTATGGAAGGACTCTCTAAGAAGGTATTGGACCTAGGTGTCACTGTTGCACTTGAGACAGAAATAACTGGCTTCGAAACAGCAGGTAAAGGCCAAAGCGTTACCGCTGTTGTTACGAATAAGGGAACCATTCAATGTGATAATTTAATTGTTGGAGCAGGGCCTTGGGTTCGTGATTTTTGGAATATGCTGGGTTTGCCCACTCAAATTGAGCTCAAAGATTTAGAAGGGCAGGTCCATGAAAACATCGATATGTGGCGTTTTTGGCAATTGGAAGAGGGTGTTCTAGAAATTCCACCTGAAACTTTGGTGACGAATGATGGAAAGATACCACCTGTTCTCCATGTGGATACTGATGCGCCATTATATTCAACAGTTGATGGATCACTCATTACGGATCAAATGTGGGGTATTTACTATAAACCTGACTGGGGTTTTGGTGGTATTCAGGGTGGCGCTTCACCTTACACAGTGGATACGCCTGTTAATGAAGTGGCTATCGATCCATACGGTCCAGAGAGTAAAGAGTTTACCGCAAGCAAAGACTTTCCTGAAATGTGGGTTTCAGCGCTTGCACATTGTCACAAGAGGTTTGAAGGGATGATGCCTCACTATCATAAAGAGCCTTCGGGCGGCATTGGTTGTTTCACTCCAGACAGTTTCCCGGTCATTGATACGTTTAATAATAATGTGACGATCATTGCAGATAGTAACCATGGTTATAAAATGTTGGGAGTTGGTTGTTTAGTTGCTGAGGAATTACTTGGCGAAAAACAAGAGCTTCTAGAGCCATTTAGATTTAGTCGTTTTAAAGAGGGTAAATTACATCCAGTTTCTAACAGCCCGTATCCTTGGAGTTAAATTGTGAGTAAGACTCGTTATTCCGCCTTTAAAGTTTTAAAGGAAGCATTGACAGGCCATAAAGGCTGGGAGCCAACTTGGCGTGATGCTGAACCTAAGGCTGATGGTTATGATGTCATAATAGTTGGTGGAGGCGGTCACGGCCTAGCGACTGCTTATTACTTGGCTAAAAATCATGGCATTACTAATGTTGCTGTCCTAGAAAAAGGATGGATAGGCGGAGGTAATGTTGGAAGAAACACAACCATTATTCGTTCCAACTACTTGTTACCAGGTAACGAGCCTTTTTATGAATTATCGATGCAGCTTTGGGAGAATCTTGAGCAAGATTTAAACTACAACGCAATGGTTTCACAGCGTGGAATTATGAACCTAATTCACTCGGATGCTCAGAGAGATGCCTTTATTAGACGAGGTAACGCGATGCTTTTTGCTGATGCAGGCTGCGAGTTCATTGAGGCTAAAGAGGTTAAAGAGAGATATCCATTCTTAGACATGGACAATCCAAGATTCCCAATTAAAGCGGCTCTAGCTCAGCCTCGCGGTGGAACGGTAAGGCATGATGCCGTTGCCTGGGGTTATGCAAGAGGCGCAAGCGACTTGGGTGTTGATATTATTCAGAACTGTGAGGTTACTGGTTTTAATATTGAGAATGGTAAATGTTTAGGTGTACAAACTTCTAAGGGTGAGATAAAGGCGGGCAGGGTTGGTGTTTGCGTTGCTGGCTCATCTGGCAGAGTAATGGCCAAGGCAGGCATTAAGCTTCCTATTGAAAGTCATGTACTTCAAGCCTTTGTAACTGAAGGACTTAAGCCAGTTATGGATAACGTAATTACGTTTGGTGCTGGACACTTTTACTGTTCACAGTCAGACAAGGGAGGGCTTGTCTTTGGCGGTGATATTGACGGTTACAACACATACGCACAGAGAGGAAACCTCCCTGTTGTTGAAGATGTATGCTCTGGAGGAATGGCGATTATGCCATCAATAGGTCGTGCAAGGCTTCTAAGAATGTGGGGCGGGATAATGGATATGTCAATGGATGGTTCACCCTTTATTGATTCAACAGAAGTCGATGAGCTTTATTTTAACGGAGGCTGGTGCTATGGTGGTTTTAAAGCAACTCCTGCCAGTGGTTTCTGTTACGCACATTTACTTGCTACAAATAATTCGCATGAAGTCGCATCAGCATACAAGCTGGATCGATTTAGGCGTGGTGCTATTATTGATGAAAAGGGCGTTGGTGCTCAACCTAATTTGCATTAAGGAGGACAAGACATGATTATTAATCATCCACTGCTAGGTCCTCGTGATTCAGAAGAGTTTGTCTATCTTGGTTCAACTGACCTAATAAATAGACCCACCAATTGGGAGGAAGAGGCTTCAGCTGAAGACTTCTACCAATATCAATACATTAGAGACAATATTGCAGGAGATCATCAAGAGCTTTGGTATCACGAGCAAGGTGATCAGTCTTGGCTGGTTGTTTCTCGAAATACACTAACACATGAGATTACGAAGGTTGAGCTTGCTCAAGATGTTGCAAGAACAATGGGTAGAGGCAAATGAGTCAGACAAACAGAAAAGACGGCGGTCTTATAAACAAAGATAAAACTTTAACCTTTACTTTTAATGGTCAAATATTAAGAGGCTATGAGGGTGATACGCTTGCATCTGCTCTTCTCGCAAACAACAAACATCTGGTTGGTAGATCATTTAAATACCACAGGCCACGAGGCATAGTTACTGTCGGTTCTGAAGAGCCAAATGCAATTATGGAAATTGGAAGTGGCGCATACAAAGAGCCAAACACACGAGCAACTGTAACCCAGCTTTACAATGGTTTAGAGGCAAACAGTCAGAACCATAGAGGACCTTTAGGTTTTGATTTGATGGCGATTACAGATTTCTTCTCACCGATGCTCGGTGCGGGCTTTTATTATAAAACCTTTATGTGGCCAAAGGCTTTCTGGGAAAAGATTTATGAGCCCGCCATTAGAAATTCAGCGGGTCTCGGAACGCTTGCAAAAGAACCTGACCCTGATACCTATGACAAAGGTTTTAGGTACTGCGATATTCTTATTATTGGTGCCGGAGCTTCTGGATTATCAGCCGCTCTAACTGCTGCCAGTTCAGGAGCAAAAGTTATCTTGGCTGATGAAGATTTTATTATGGGCGGACGCTTAAATTCTGAGACCACAAAGATTGACGGTACTCCAGGAAGCGAATGGGCAAAGAATGCAGTCGATAAGTTGAGCGCAATGGACAATGTGACCTTGATGGCAGATACAACTATTTTTGGTGTTTATGACCACGGTATTTATGGTGCTCTTGAAAATCGCTCATCTGAATCAAGAGCTAACTCCAATAAACCAAGACAGGTCAACTGGAGAATTTATGCCAAGCGCTCTATCCTTTGTGCTGGTGCTATTGAGCGTTCAATCGCTTTTGGAAATAATGATCGTCCAGGGATTATGCTTGCTGGATCTGTAAGATCCTATATGAATAGGTTTGCTGTTGCGACAGGACAAAAAGTATCGGTTTACACTAACAATGATGATGGTTGGCAAACTGCAAAAGATCTTAGAACAAAGGGAGTGAAGGTCGTTGCAGTCATTGACTCACGCTCAATCAGTCCGGTAATGGGAATTCAGGGTGCTGAAATCTTTATGGGAACTGACGTCGTTGACACAAAAGGCAGAAGAAGACTTAAATCAATTAAGCTCTCAAATGGAAAAACTATAGATACAGATTCACTCGCAGTCTCTGGAGGTTGGAACCCGAACTTGCACTTAACATGCCACCACAGAGGCATCCCTATTTGGAATGAGAGCATTGCCTCTTTTGTACCTGATGACAAAGCACCTCCGGGAATGTCGGTTGCAGGAAGAGCAAAAGGGACTATGGTTCTTAATGATGCAATTAAGGAAGCACATGATCTGGGTGCTACAGTTGCTTCAGAATTAGGTTTTAAGCCCAAGGATTTAAAAGCTGCATCAACACCAGTGGTTGCATACAATATTGTTGCTAACTGGGGAGTTCCCAGTGGAAAGAATCGTGCATGGGTTGACTTCCAAAATGACGTGACAGCGAAAGATGTGAAATTAGCTAATCAAGAGGGTTTTAAATCGGTTGAACATGTAAAAAGATATACCACTCTAGGTATGGCGACTGATCAGGGTAAAACCGCCAACGTACTCGGTATTGGTATCATGGCTGAAAATATGGGTCAGTCCATGCAGGAGACCGGAACAACTATATTCAGACCACCATACAATCCAGTCGCTGTTGGAGCGTTTGCAGGAAGAAGAAGAGGAATGGAGTTCTATCCAACTCGCTACACTCCGAGTCACAAATGGTCTGAAGAGCAGGGCGCTGTATTTGTTGAGGTAGGGATGTGGTATCGTTCTCAATGGTTCCCGCAGCCTGGTGAAACTCACTGGCGACAATCTGTAGATCGTGAAGTGATACAAACTCGCTCATCTGTAGGCATCTGTGATGTAACTACTTTAGGAAAAATTGATATTAAGGGTTCTGATGTCTCTGAATTCTTAAACAAAGTGTATGTTAATGCTTTTGCTAAACTTCCAGTTGGTAAAACTAGGTATGGTTTGATGTTAAGAGAAGACGGAATGGCTATGGATGATGGAACAACTGCTAGACTTTCTGAAGATCATTTTGTAATGACCACAACGACCGCAAACGCAGTGAGTGTTTATCGCCATCTTCAATTTTGCCATCAAGTTTTATGGCCTGACCTAGATGTTCATATGATTTCAGTTACAGAGCAGTATGCTCAGTATGCTGTTGCAGGACCTAACTCTCGTAAACTTTTAGAGAAGATTGTTGATTCAAAGCATGACATATCTAATGAAGGCTTTCCATTTATGGCAGCAGCAGAAATTTCTGTCTGTGGTGGAATCCCAGCAAGACTCTTTAGAATTTCTTTCTCAGGTGAATTAGCCTATGAAATTGCCGTCCCAACGCGCTATGGAGATTCTCTCATGAGGGCGATGATGGAAGCAGGAGAGGAGTTTAATGTCGTTCCTTATGGAACCGAGGCGCTTGGCGTTATGAGAATTGAGAAAGGGCACGCTGCTGGTCCAGAGCTGAATGGTCAAACCAGTGCTTACGATCTTGGAATGGGCGGAATGGTTTCCGGCAAAAAAGACTTTATTGGATATAAGCTTGGATTGAGAGAAGAGTTACAGCGAAGTGACCGCATGCAGATGGTTGGGTTTAAGCCAGTCAACAAAAGTGATTTAGTTGACAAAGGTTTTTCTATGGCTGGTTCACATTTACTTGATCTCAGAGATAAGCCGACCACTGAGAATGACCAGGGTTGGATTTCTTCATCAATCTATTCACCAATGCTGGGATGCTATATTGGTCTTGGCTTTATAAAAAATGGACTAAACAGAAAAGGTGAATTTGTCCGAGCAGTTGATTTAGTTAGAGGTAGTGATATAGAGGTCGAGATTTGTAGTCCACACTTCTATGATCCTGAAGGAGGACGTTTACGTGTCTGATTACGAATTATTACCAGAGTCGCCACTTGGCGGCGTTGAAATAGAGCTTGACGGCTTTAACATCACTGAGGTCACAGATAAGTCTTTAGTAATGGTTGCACTTCCAAGAGAAAAGTTTAAGGATGTGGAATCATCAATCGATAAGTCTTGCGGCCTACAGCTTCCTGAAATGGAGTGTTCAACAGAATCAAAAGATTCATCTATTACTCTGTGGCGTTTGCAAAAGAACCAAGTCTTAGCATACTTTACCTATGAGGGTAATGATGCTGAGTCTCACCTTTCATCTCGGTTATCGGCACCAGCTTACTATACCGATCAATCTGATACATGGGCTATGATTCGAGTTAGTGGAAATAGAAGTAGAGAAGTCCTTGAGAGAATTTGTCCGATTGATCTTAGCCCCGAGGTATTTTCAGTTGGAAGTGTTTCTAGAACAGTTATGGAGCACATAGGGACAATAATCTTTAGAGATGGTGATGACTCTTATGTTCTCCTAACCATGCGTTCTTTTGGGCGTTCAATGCTTCATGCTATTGAAGTTTCCGCTGAAAATGTTCTCTAATTTAGAGAAATAAAAGCCTAAAATTTTGATCAATTAAGTACGCTTTCTAGCTATGAACAATGGCTAGAAAAATAACACTGGCGAGAATGTTAAAGAGCATCCAGAGTATAAAGTTCTTATTTATTTTCACTTGGCATGGATTGCTTTTTGTAAAGCATCGAGTTCATACCCAAGAGATTCCACTACATCAACCAATTTTGTGTAGTCCTGCTCAGAAATTGATGGCGTTCTAGCCATGATCCATACATAGTCACGACTATTTCTACCGATAATAGTTTGCTGGTAATTGTCATCTAAATAGACGATTCTGTAGTCTGCCTTGATTGGCCAGACAAACTGCATACCCCAGATCGCGTTGGTTGCTTCATCCATTACAAATCCACGAGGTCGAAATACCTTGGTTGGGCCATCAAGACTACCTTTGTTGAAAGTGAAAGTCGTTGCAATAGTCCCATCGTCATCTCTTTTGTAGGTCTCCACAGGATTGTAAGCGTCCTTCTCAAGAAACGTTGGAATAGTTGCAATTACGAACCAATCACCCATGAACCTGTCAAGGTCAACATAGTCAACTACTGGCATTGGTCCTTCATT
>CALKDH010000079.1 GCA_938086805.1 uncultured PS1 clade bacterium
AATTGATTCAGCTCTGGTTTCAGAGCATACTGAAATTACATCATTAGATGACTCAGTTGGAAGAATACTGTCTGAAGACATTCACTCTAAAATTAATGTGCCAGGATTCGATAATAGTGCAATGGATGGATATACAATTGCGCTTGATGAGAAAAAACTGGATTCAATAAATCAAACCTTTAGCGTGGTTGATAGAATTGCTGCCGGTTCCACTGGAAAGGAACTTAAAAAAGGGAATGCTGCAAGAATCTTTACGGGGGCACCCATACCAAAAGGGGCAAATACAGTAATTATGCAAGAGGAGTGTCAAGCCTCTGAAGATGGCTCAGAGATAACAATTAGTAGATCTATTGAATTGAATGAAAATATTCGTCCAACAGGCAATGACATTTTAAAGAATGATGTAATCCTTAAAACTGGAAAAAAAATTGAACCCGAAGATATATCCCTTGCGGCATCAGTTGGCATCGGAGAACTTCACGTCTTTAAAAGGCTTAAGGTTGGAGTCTTCTTCACTGGCGATGAACTGGTTGAGCCTGGTAATTCCTTAAAAGTAGGAAAAATTTATAATTCGAATCGATATGCGCTAGTCGCTCTTTTAAAAAATGCTGGGTGTGAAGTTATTAATCTTGGCAACATTAAAGATAATTTTGATTCAACCTGTGGTGCACTTGAAAAGCTATCAAACGACTGTGATTTGATTATGACAACTGGGGGAGTTTCAGTGGGTGAAGAAGATCATGTTAAGCCTGCCGTTGAAAAACTTGGCTCACTAAGTCTATGGAAAATTAAAATGAAGCCTGGTAAGCCACTCGCCTATGGTCAAGTGAGAAATATTCCTTTTATTGGTCTTCCAGGAAATCCAGTGTCTAGCTTTGTTACTTACTGTATTTTTGCCCTACCTTATATTAAGAAAATACAAGGAAACAGCAATTTCAAAAATAAACCAATTAAAGTGAAAACAAATTTTGACTGTAAGCGTGCTAAACCTAGAAGAGAATATGCGCGGGTTAAGATTGACTATTCATCAGAAATTCCTATTGCGAGTTTGTATCCAAAACAAGGCTCAGATGTCATGAGTTCAGTAGTTTGGGCAGATGGAATTATTGAGATACCTGAAAATACTGTTTTTGATACTGGTACCATTCTTGATTATTACCCACTAAGTGAGCTAACAAGATGAGCAAATTAACGCATATCAATTCAAATGGTGAAGCGCAAATGGTTGATGTTTCGGACAAAGAAAATACTATGCGAGAAGCCAAAGCTGGAGCTAGGGTTGTAATGCAAAGTAACACTCTAGAATTGATAGTCTCAGGCTCTCATAAAAAAGGTGATGTTCTCTCAGTAGCAAAGATAGCAGGAATACAAGCTGCAAAGAAATGCTCAGAACTTATCCCACTTTGCCATCCGTTAATGCTCACAAAGGTCAATGTTGAACTTACTCCCAACAATGATAAAAACTGTATTGAAATCACTGCTACTGCAAAGCTTAATGGAAGAACAGGTGTTGAGATGGAAGCACTAACTGCGGCAAGTATTGCCGCTCTAACTGTTTATGATATGTGTAAGGCAGTTGATCGCTTTATGGTTATTGATAATGTTCAACTATTAGAAAAAAAAGGTGGTAAGTCAGGCCACTGGATTTTAGAATCATGAATCAAATAGTTGATCCATTCAACAGAAAAATTACCTACTTGAGAGTCTCAGTTACTGATCATTGCAACTATCGTTGTCATTACTGCAGAGATGAGGATCACCAAACTCATACTAAAAAATCGCAGGTTTTGACCTTCGAAGAAATTGCAAGAATTGTTCGATTGTTTGCTGAACTAGGAGTGACCAAAGTTCGACTCACTGGAGGGGAGCCACTGCTTCGAAAAGATATTCTTGATTTAACTAGAATGCTCGGAGAAATCCCCGGATTGAGTGACATCCCTCTCTCAACTAATGCCCATCTTTTGCCAGCGATGGCTTTGAAGTTAAAAAATCATGGCATCAATAGAGCTAATATCTCTATTGATTCTCTTATACCTGAGAGGTTTAAAGAAATTACAAGAGATGGAGACTTGGAAACTGTTATCAATGGAATCGATGCTGCGATATCAGTTGGGATGAAACCAATCAAGCTTAATATGGTTGTCATGAAGGGAACTAATGATGATGAAATTGAATCAATGATTGAGTTTGCAATTAATAGAGGTCTAGATCTTCGATTTATTGAAACAATGCCCATTGGTCTTGCTGGAATAGAGGCGGTAGATAGACACCTTAGTGAAAAAGATATTTTAGATCGGGTATACTCGGCTTATGGAGATAGACTCATATCCCAAGACTCTAAGCAAACTGATGGCCCTGCAAAAACGCTTAAAATTGAAGGCACAAACACTAGCATAGGAACAATTTCTGCAGTTTCAAATAACTTTTGTAGTAGCTGCAATCGAGTCAGGTTGACTGCCAAAGGTGAATTAATCCTCTGCCTTGGTCAAAAGGACTCTGTTTCTCTTAGAGATGCTATCAGATCTGGTATGAAAGATCAGGAAGTCAAGCAATTAATTCTCAATGCAATTACAAAAAAACCTGAAAAACATTTTTTTGACTCAGTTGTTGATAATATTAGTAATCGACAGATGGTGGAGATGGGAGGATGAAAATTCTTTATTTTGCCTCGCTCAAAGAAAACTTAAACACCCCAGATGAGTATTTAACTTTTAAATCACCAGTCAAAATATCAACAATTAAAAAAGAGCTCATACAAAAATACGGGGAACATCACTTCCCAAAAAATATACTATGTGCAGTCAACCAAGAGATAGCTTCTGAAGATACATTAGTTAATGATAAAGATGAGGTCGCTTTTTTTCCGCCAGTGACTGGAGGATAATAATTAATATGGCAAATAATAAAATTAAGATTGGCTTTCTTACGATTTCAGATAGAGCTGCTAGGGGAATATATGAAGACATAAGTGGACCAGCAATGCAGGAATGGATTTCAAATGCTGTTACCTGTCCTTATGATATTGTTAAGAAAGTGATTGAAGATGAGCAGCCATTAATAGAAGAAACTTTAATTGATATGAGTGATAATCTAGGGTGTAACCTTATTCTCACCACTGGGGGAACAGGACCAACAACAAGAGATGTAACCCCTGAGGCGACAGAAGCGGTATGTGAGAGAATCTTTGATGGCTTTGCAGAACAGATGAGGATAGTTTCGCTTCGAACAGTACCAACTGCAATTCTTTCGAGACAGATTGCAGGAACTCGAGGCAAAACCCTAGTGATTAACCTTCCAGGTAAGCCTGTAGCAATCGCAGTTTGTCTTGGAGCCGTCTTTCTTGCAGTGCCAAAATGTTTAGAGCTTCTTGATGATTCAGTAATAACAATTGATAAATCATTCGTATCTCAAGTATTTGAGTAACTTGAGTATAAATATGTCTAATCAAAGGGACTCCTCACTTGACTTAATGAGAGGAATAGCAATCATAATGATGATTGCATTTCATTTCATCTATGATTTAAATACTTTTGGTTTTACAGAAATTCCATTATTTACACACTGGCTGGGTATAGCCTGGCGATGCTTGATAGTTTTTTTCTTCTTGAGCGCGGTTGGAATTAGCTTAGTCTTTGCTCATAGCAAAGGCATTCAATACAAAAAATTCTTCAGACGACTTGTATTTCTTGGGATGGCTGCTCTTATCGTATCAGTTGGGACCTTCATTATGTTTCCTGATGGATGGGTTTATTTTGGTATTCTTCACTTGATTTGGGTTTCATCCCTGATCGCCTTATTGTTTGTAAACCAGCCTAAAACCTCACTTTTGATTGCCCTATTAATCCTGATTGGCATAATCTTTGATCAGCCTAATCTCGGATTTCTTTCAAATATTTTCGAGTCATATCTACCTAATGGAAGTGTCGATTACTATCCATTATTTCCGTGGCTATCCTTTGTATTTATAGGTGTATTTCTCGGGCATAATCCTTTTTTTCAAAAAGTATTTACTTTTCGTTCAAAATCGCTTGAATTTATGGGTAAGCATGCATTAATTATCTACCTTTCGCACCAATTAGTTTTATTTGGATTGGTGGCTTTTGTCTACTTTTTGCTGAACTAATAGGCTAAGAGTTTTTTCTTTTTGGTTTGTATTGATTTAGTGAGCTTAGGTGATACAGCTATCTGCTCCCTATTGGCATATGACTCATGATTTTTGGCAACTAGATCTAAATCATAAAGATAATTCACCATGACACCCCAAGAATCATCTATAGCTATTTGATTAGTATTTGCATCTGCATGGATTTGATAGATTGATGCTCCATTTCCTAAATGAAAATGCGCAACTGGATTAATTGCATCACCATTCTTATTTTTTATTTGTGTCAGATAATGATAAGTTAATCTCAGTAAGGCCGACCGATTAATCTCTTCTTTATTTAAGCACTCACTGATATCTTTAGTGACTCTATCTGCAAGCTCTGAATCTTTTGAGGCATTAATCTTGTTAGCCCATTTCCTCAGTCCTGGGACTGGAGACAGAGTGACAAACTGCTTGATTTCTTTAAATTCCTGCTGAATTTCAGACACCACTTGTTTTATAAGAAAACTTCCAAAAGAGACCCCCTTAAGTGCTATTTGACAATTAGAGATGGAATAAAAAACAGCTGTATTTGCAATATATGCATCAATAGGCTCAACAGATAAATCCAGAATTGGCATGATAGAATCTGGGACATCATTCATCAAAGCAACCTCAATAAAAATAAGTGGCTCATCAGGCAATGCTGGATGAAAAAAAGCATACAGTCGCCTGTCCGAAGCGGCCACTCTATTTTGAAGATCTTGCCAATCAGATATATCATGAACTGCCTCATATTCCATAATTTTTTCAAGAACATTTGCGCTGGTAGACCAATCAATGCGCTCTAATCTTAGAAACCCACGATTAAACCAAGACTTAAATAAGTGAACAAAATCAAAATCTAGAGACTTTAATTCAGGAGAATCTTTGATACATTTTAATAAAGATTCTCTCATTTTTAACAAAGATGAGGTTCCATTTGGAGCTTGATTGAGCCTTCTAAGTAATTCTTGACTCTTAGGTTCTATTAGCTTATGTAGCTTTCTTATTTGCCCTTCATCGCTATAGTCTAGATTCTTTATTGCGCTTTTCAATAATGTACGATCGACACTGAAATGTTTGAGTAATTCTATGAAAAATATTTTCTTTTGTGCATCTGAGAGCGTATCAAAATCCTCCAGAATAGACTTTGCAAGTGAAAAAAGGGTCGCCTCACCGTTTTTACTTACAAGCTGATTGCAAAGACTAATTAAATTCTCTGGGTCGAGGCTTTTTTTTCTGGGCCTAGCGATACCCAAACGTTGGATAACTGAGTTTAAAAAGTTTTGATGCTGGTTCATATTTGCTCAATCATTTATTTAGCAGGGATTGTACAAGATTCTTTTTATTTATTCAATTGCACTAAAACGGAAAACGTTGATTGCAATGTAATCGTTATAGGCTGCGCCTGATTGTAGCCAATTTTTGGCTTTTTTAGCTGAAATTTGAGGAGCCAGTTTTTCATCAAGTTTAAGGTAAAGGCCATACTTGAATACGTAATCACTGTCAGTCAAAATTGTTATTTCACCATTCGAAACCATTATGCTTTTCTCTGGCATCTCTCCAGGTTGTGACGAAAATGATTCTTCACCATATTTAATCATAAATTCTGAGAATCTTTTTTCGAAATACTCCCTGCTTAAGGGACTATGCTTGTAATAATTTGTGAGCAAATCTTCTGCTTCAATCAGCAAGTAATCCCTCAATTTCTCTACTGAACTAAAGTTTTCATCCTCAATCCAAAAAATAACAAAGGCGTCATTAGAGCTGCCAAGATTTAGCGCTTCATCCTTTTCCATCAATAAGGCAGAACCATCAAGAATTGATTGAAGGAATTCCTGATCTAATTTTTTAATTTCAGACTTAAAGCTGCCTAATTTCATCTTGGTATTAAGTGGTTATTTTGTTAATGAAATAAATAGTTGAGGTAGCCTTTCTGGAAGTTTTTGAAGATTATCAATAACCATGAATCGATTTTTTCCAAAAATTCTTGATACATACTGATCTGCATAGGGATCCAAACTAATACAAAAAGTGATAATCCCATGACTTCTTAACTCTTCGACAGCTTTTTTTGCATCCATACGGAGGTGTTGAGGATCATCGACGTCAATATCTGACGGCTCACCATCAGTCAAAACTAGCAATATTTTTTTGGATGAAGATTGAGTCAATAAGTCTATTCCAGCATGTCTTATAGCTGCTCCCATTCGAGTGGAAAGTCCTCCCTTTATGCCTGCAAGTCTTCCCTTTACTTCATCATTAAAACTATAGTGAAACGGCTTAAAGCGATAGTACTGAACATCATGCCTTGAGTCTGAAGCAAAGCCAGTTATTGTGAGCTTGTCTCCAATTTTATCGATTGCCCATGACAAGAGCGATGTAGCTTCTTTCATCAACTGCAAGATAGTTTTGTCACTTCCCACAACCATATCATTTGTAGATTCTGATAAATCCATAAGAAGGTTCACTGAAACATCACGTATATGTTGAACTTTTTTTATGTATATCCTATCTGACGGAGTTAAGCCAGACCTTATATTTGCAAGAGCTGAAACACATGAATCTATGTCTAGCTCACTACCCTCCTGTTGCTTCTTTAACTTAACCAATCCTTGAGGTTGCATTTGGTCAATTGCATTTTTAAGTTGATTCGCGATTGGCTTATGTTCTTTCAAAATTTTATTAATTGTCTCAAAGTTGCCTTTTTTTAACCTTCTTTCGTATAGCGTTGCCCAATTTGGACGATATAACTGCAATTGATAGTCCCACTCATTGTAGTGAAAAGGCTCACTTACTGGCTCCTTGCCTTCGATTTCATTAAGACTAACGCCATCAAGCTCATCAGGAAAATACTCAGTCTCAAGAGTCCATATTTCTTGAGCATCATCCCCAGCTGTCTCGACATCAAGCTCGTTATACATTTCCATAATATTTGCATTTCGTCGAACCTGCCTTTGACTCACTGGAACATAGTCATTTCCTTCAGAAATCCAATCTAGTTCCTCATAATCCCAAATATATCTATTATCGTCTCTGTATAGAATTGGCGCAGCTACAAGGGCCGAAGCACTAATTTTGACATCTGTTTCAGTCTTGATTAACTCATAAAATTGCATACCAAGGTCAAAACTCATATCAGATGTATTACCAGACTCTGTTATCTTTTCATTAAATAGCTTTAAAAACTCCAAATTAAATGGCTGTTTAGCACTATATTTTGAGTCAAGTGCAGCTCTGGAAAAATCAACTAGGTCAGCAATAAATGGATTTAAATCTTTTAGATCATCGTCTTCTGGATGAAGTGCAATCCAAATTTTCTTCATTCCTGGAAATTTTTTTATTGTATTGAGTTCAACTCTTAAGTCTTCAATAAGAGATACACAGGCAACCTGCAAGGGGTTTAATGAATCGCCCTTAAAAGCAGATTCTGTCTCCATAATATGAGCTGCTGCATGAGAGCAGACTGCTCTGTAGCAATCAATACCTGAAACAATTTTTCCAGAAGCATGTTGATAGTCATCATAGGCATCAGGTATATGCATTACTCCATACTCAATATAAGGCTTTAGCCCTTTTTTTGTTTCATAGTCTCCTGCAGTTGGACGAAGAAAAAAATCACGGTTATAGAAGGCTCTAAGATAGAACTGAAGTTTTCTTTGATTATCAATAAATAAGGTACCCCTCCTTTCTTGTTCAATAATCTGTAATGATTCCGCACTACTTAATTCAAAATAGGCAATCTGCGCTTTAAAATCACGGTTAAATGTTTCAGCGCCATATAATACCCATCGCCTTAAACCACCCAAGGTGAGCTTACTAGTTAATAGATCGATATTACTGAGCATTGGTCTCATACCTCTGGGGGCAAGTGCGATCATTCTTTCTAATAACCTAAGATATCCCTTCAATAAATCAAAATCACTCATTCGCCTTGCGACATTAGGAAGGCTTGAAATCATTAAGACTATAACTGCTGCCGATGTCTGTGACGACATCTTCATTATTGAGAAGATAATTTCACCAATAATGGATTCACCAACCTCCTTAACGACCATTGGCGTTTCCTCAAGGAAAGAGATCACCATATCCTCTCCTTTTCCCATTGCATGGAGTGCGCCAGCGCCGTCTAGGTAAACCTTCAGTCCATTTGGAGTCATGACCTTTGAAGCCTCTAAAAAGCAACCATTTAGGGCATCATGAAGTATATCTGAAGGATTTTTAAATTTATCCTCGAAATCAGAAAGCTGGACAGAAGTCATAGCAAAAGATTACTCAAAAAACGTATCTATTGCGGCATTTAAAGTGTCAACAATATCCAAATCATCAGTAATTGGATTCACCATAGCTATTTTACAGGCTGACTTTTCACTTACTTTATCAGCAATGAGTTGTCCTGCATAAACACATAATCTAGTTGAAATACCCTCATCAAGTCCATGGCCAACAAGGTTTCTAGCTCGTTGAGCAATCTGAACTAACTTCAGTGCTGTCGCTTCATCAACGCCAGATTCTTTAGTAATGATATGTGCTTCAGTCTTCTCATCAGGATATTGAAAATTAAATCCACAAAATCTCTGCTTGGTTGACTGTTTAAGATCCTTCATTAGATTTTGATAACCAGGATTGTAAGAGATTACAAGCTGAAAATCAGGATGAGCATCAATTAACTCGCCTTTTTTATCAAGAGGAAGTGTTCTTCTATAATCTGTCAAGGGGTGAATAACTACGGTGGTGTCTTGCCTGGCTTCAACTACCTCATCTAAGTAACATATACCACCATATCGAGCGGCCATTGCCAATGGCCCATCTTGCCAAATTGTTCCTTCTTTATCAAGCAGAAAGCGCCCTACTAGATCACTTGCTGTCATATCTTCATTGCAAGCTACAGTGATTAATGGCTTATCTAATTTATAAGCCATATACTCTACAAATCGAGACTTGCCACAACCCGTTGGTCCTTTTAACATAACCGGCATTCGATTCATATAAGCAGCCGTATACATATCAATTTCATCTTTTTGTGGCTGATAGAATGGCTCTTTAGCAATTTTGTATTGGTCTAATTCATTCATTTTTTAATCCTTTCAAAAAAAACCCCTGCTGAAAGACAGGGGTTTATCCAATCAAGCTAACATGATTTTACTTGATTATTTAAATCCTTTGCCTCTGTAAATAACCATTGATGCTCCCTGCGACTGTGCATAGTTATCGTATCCAATTAAACGAACATGATTTTCTGGATTAGCATCATGGCAGGCTTTACATTCAGCCAAAATGGTATCGACATCCGTTTCACCAAACATTGGAAGCTTCCACATATACCAGTAATTTTCCATTGCATTCTCAACCTCAGTATGCTCAACTCCAGGATTGTATCCCTGGTCAACAATATACTGAACCTGCTCACGAATTTGTTTATCGGTCATTGCAGGTAAGTAAGAAAAGGTTTCAAACTTTCTGCTAGCGTTATCACTCAGTCTTGACGGGTAATCTTGTACTTTACTCATAATCTTTTCCTTTATCAATTAATCAATAGACTTATTTATGCTGAATATCTAGCTTATCAACTGTATCAAACTCGAACTTAATCTCTTTCCATGTCTCCATTGCCACCTTGAGTTCTGGAGAATGTTTAGCGGCACTCGTGAGGATGTCTTTCGATTCTTTTTCCAATTCACGTCCAGCATTTCGAGCCTCAACACAAGCCTCAACCGCAACCCTATTAGCAGCTGCACCGGCTGCATTACCCCAAGGATGACCAAGAGTTCCTCCACCAAATTGAAGAACAGAGTTGTCTCCAAATATATTTACTAGTGCCGGCATGTGCCAAACATGAATTCCTCCAGATGCCACTGGGAACATTCCTGGCATGGAGCCAAAATCTTGATCAAAGAAAATACCTCTTGAACGGTCCTCTTTAATGAAACTATCGCGCATGCAGTCAATCCAACCTAGAGTGGAATCTCGGTCTCCTTCAAGCTTTCCTACAACAGTTCCTGAGTGCATATGATCACCTCCAGAAAGTCTTAAACATTTTGCTAAAACTCTAAAGTGAATACCATGGTTTGGATTTCTATCAACAACAGCATGCATGGCTCTATGAATGTGCAGCAACAAGCCGTTATCACGACACCAATTTGCCAGCCCAGTATTTGCAGTAAATCCAGCTGTAAAGAAGTCATGCATGATAATTGGAGTACCTAATTCCTTAGCATACTCCGCACGTTTATACATTTCTTCTGGAGTTGGAGCGGTCACATTCAGATAATGACCTTTACGCTCACCAGTTTCTCTCTCAGCCCTCTCGATAGCATCTTGCACAAAACCGAATCTGTCTCTCCAGCGCATAAATGGCTGAGAATTAACGTTTTCATCATCTTTTGTAAAATCTAAACCACCCCTGAGCCCCTCATAGCATGCTCTTCCATAATTCTTAGCTGACAAACCAAGTTTTGGCTTAATAGTACAACCCAATAGAGGTCTGCCGTATTTATTCATTTTATCTCTCTCAACCTCAATACCATTAGGTGGACCTCCACAGGTCATTACATAGGCTATTGGAAAACGAATATCCTCTAGTCTTAGAGCCCTAAGAGCTTTAAAACCGAATACATTTCCAACCAGGGAAGTCAATACATTTACAATTGAACCCTCCTCAAATAAATCGATTGGATAGGCAATAAATGCATAGATTGCGTCGTCTGAACCTGGGACATCCTCAATTCTGTATGCCCTTCCCTTGTAATGATCAAGATCAGTTAGAAGGTCAGTCCAGACTGTAGTCCAAGTTCCTGTTGAGGATTCAGCAGCCACTGCAGCGGCCACTTCTTCTCTAGGAACTCCTGGCTGTGGAGTTATTTTAAAACATGCAAGAATATCGGTATCTACTGGCTCATATTCAGGCATCCAGTAGGTGTCTCTATACTCCTTAACTCCAGCGTCATAACCTTTCTTTGCCATTAGCAATTCCCCTTATCATTTATCTTAAAATGAAATCATTATAGTTATGAAAAAAAATAATGTAAAATAATATTTATTTATATAATCATTAGTAATACTTATGATTAATTACACGCTTAAGCAGCTATATAGTTTTGAATCTGTTATAAGACTTGGGGGCTTTACTAGTGCCAGTAAAGAACTCCATATCACTCAGCCTGCTGTCTATATGCAAGTCCAACAATTACAGCAAAATATAGGTGCAAAGTTATTTGATATCAATGGAAAGAAAATAAGCCCTACTTTTTTAGGTAAGAAAATTTATCAAACCGCATTAGAAACCATTAGTACGCTTGAAAACTCTAAGCTTGAAATTAATGAAATACTTAATCCTGACTCTGGTCATCTTCAAATAGCTGTTGCGACCACTGCAAATTCTTTTATCAGCACTTTACTTGCGAAATTTAAAAAGGAATTTCCTAAAATGACTTTTTATATTGATGTAACTAATCGGCATGCACTCCTTAACAATTTAAAAAATAATAATGCCGACCTAGTCATTATGGGCGAGCCGCCAAATGACATCCCATTAATATCAAAAGCCTTTATGGAAAATCCATTAATTGCTATTGCGCACCCTCAAAATGATTTACATAAGAAAAAAAAGGTAGATATTAAAGATCTTTCCAAAGAGACTTTGCTAACTAGAGAGGTTGGGTCGGGAACTAGAATGACAATTGAAAGGTTTACCGGATTGAATTTTAACTCAGATATTCAAATTAACTCCAATGAGGCAATTGCAGAGGCTGTTCAAGCAGGATTAGGAATAGGATTTGTTTCAATGCATTCTGTAACCCTTCAGCTCAAAAACAAAATCATCAAACAGCTTAATATTGAGCCATTCCCAATTATAAGAAAATGGCATATAGTTCATCATGCTGATGCAGAACTATCGCCAATTGCCAGAAGATTTAAAAAGTACATAATTGACAATACCTAAGGGGATGGGTATTTCAAAAACTTAGCTTCGATATTCAGCGTTTATCTTAACGTAATCATAGGAAAGATCAGTTGTCCAGACGCTTTCATTCGTTTTAAAGTCCCCTAAATTAATCCGAATTGTGATTTCAGATTTTTTCATTTCACGACTTCCAGCTTCCTCTGTATATTGCTCACTAATTTCTCCTGATGAAATAATCTGAACCTCATTCAGAGAAATATTAATATTTTCAAAAGATATTCCCTCTACCCTGGCTCGACCAACTGCTGCAAGTATTCTTCCCCAATTAGCATCACTTGCAAACAATGCTGTTTTTACTAACGGCGAATGGGCAACTGTGTAAGCCACCTCTAAACAGTCTTCATTTGACTCCAAACCACTAACTCTAACTTCAACAAATTTTGTCGCACCTTCTCCATCTTTAACAATCATATGTGCGAGCTTTTTAGTCAATTCATTCAAAGCATTTTGAAACTCCACCTTGCATTGAGAGTAAAGAATGCCAGATTGATTCGTAGCACTGAGCGTACAAGCATCATTGGTTGATGTGTCGCCATCAATAGTTATACGATTGAAAGATTGATTTACAGAGATATTTAGGCATTGCTGTAATTCATCTTGAGATGCACCAATATCAGTCACTATAAAACTGAGCATTGTTGCCATGTTTGGCCTTATCATTCCTGAGCCTTTTGCAACTCCAGAGAGGTTAACTGTTACACCATTGACTTCGAATGAAACTGAACAATACTTTTCTACAAGATCTGTCGTCAAGATACCTTTTGCAACATCAAATAACCCATTCTCAGTAAGAGAATTAACCAGTTGACTTGCGTTTTTTTCGATAGACTCAATGGGAAGCAATTGACCTATTACTCCAGTTGAGAATGGTAGAACCTGTTCAGGCTTAATGCTGAGCTCTTCAGCTATAATCTCACATGATTTGAAGCTATTTTCCAAACCCTTTTTACCAGTCCCAGCATTCGCATTTCCACTATTAATCAATAGAGCTTGAATTTTAAAATTTAAGTGATTTTTGGCCACTAAAACGGGAGCTGCACAAAATATATTTTGAGTAAAAACTGCTGCAGTTGAGCTATCCTCAACAAGAGAAATAAGTGATAAATCTAATGAATTATTGCTTTTTATTCCAGATGCAATAGAGGAACATTTAACACCTTTAATTTCATTCAAATGAATGCTCATAGTAAAATTTGTTAAGGAACGATATAGTAAATATTTTACCTAAGTCAATAAAAAACTATTCTTTTTTAAAATTCCAAAATATTTAATACTTTTCGCTATCAAGCTTATTAAATAGCAGCATGATAATGGCTCCAAATATGACCATCATAAGTGCAGGGATTGCTGCTCTTTCGTATAGACCTTCAGAACTTAATTCAAAAACCCTAATAGCTAATGTATCCCATCCAAAGGGTCTTAATAAATAGGTAGCTGGCAGCTCTTTCATTACATCAACAGCAACCAATAAACCTCCGGCCAAAATACCTGGCAGCATCATAGGAAAGTAGACCTCTTTAATCAACCGCCATCTGGAGGCTCCAAGAAGTCGAGCACTGTGCTCATACACCGGCTTTATTTGTTCACTAGAGGCACTGCTCGAATTATAGGCAATAGCCAAAAATCTAGAGACATAAGCAAAAAGAAGTAAAACAACAGATCCAAATAAAATATGGTTTATTGATGAGCCGCCAAAATAGATGCTAATTGATGATATGTTCTGAACACCATAAAGCAGACCAACAGCCATGACAGATCCAGGAAGAGCATATCCTAGCGTTGAAAATCGAATTAATATTTGTAAAGTTTTACTATTCGATTTTCGACGACTTGGCAATGCAAGTATCGTTGCTACAGTGACTGTAAGAGCTGTAGCAAGGAATGTTAGAATGCCGCTAGATGAAAAATAATTAAAATAACGCTTACTCCATTCAATCGAAAATACTTCTGAACTCCAGATCAATATTTGAAGCAATGGCATAGCAAAGGAAAGCATAAATACGCCAAAAACAAAGAAAAAGATAATCCAACCCACTAGGCCTTTTGCATAGTAAGCCTTCAGATGTGATACATCTGAAGAGTAATATTTAGCTTTTCCTCTAGCTTTTCTCTCAAAATATATTAAGAAAAAAGACACAAGAACAAGCAAAGAGGCCAATTGAGCAGCAACCTCAATGGAGCGAAAGTCTCCCCAAGCTGAATAGATTGCAGTTGTAAAAGTAGAGTAGTTAAATAGAGAGACAACTCCAAAATCTGCCAATGTTTCCATCAGAGTCACAAGTAATCCCGCAGCAATTGCAGGCCTTGCAAGTGGAACTGAAATTTTCCAAAAAACCCTTATAGGCTTGGCCCCTAGCATTTTTCCAGCTTCTATCATTTGGATTTTTTGGCGTTTGAAAGATGCTCTAGCCATCATGTAAACATAAGGATAGAAAACTAAAATGAAAGTTAGTATTATTGCCCAGTGTCCTGAACGAATATCAAAGCCAGGAATACCAAGATATTCTCTTAACCAAACCTGAGCATAACCTGAATAATCAAAGACACCAAGATAAACAAAAGCTAGAACATAAGCCGGAATCCCGAATGGAAGAAACAGAGCCCATTCAAGCCATGATCTTCCAGGAAATTCAACCATGACAACTAAATAGGCCAGAACGGTTCCTAAAATACTTACACCTACTCCAACGCCTACAAGCAAAATAAATGTTGAAGTAACAAGTTCTGGAAGAAGAGTTTGAGCGAAGTGGGACCAGAGTTCACTTCCTGGTAACAGCCATGATGAGCCAACAACAAAAATTGGAAAGGCTACTGAGAAAGCTAGTAGCCCTATCCAAAAATTTGATTTGATGAATGCATCTTTCATGAACAAAGGGTTTGAGAAATGCATTCTATTTTAATTGAAATTATCCAGGCCTTAATTAAAAGCCCTGGATAAAATTAGAGCCTTTTTGTTAACTTTATTTATATCCTAACCTTTGCATCAGCTTGACTGCATCAGCCTGCAATTCACCAGTGATAGAGAGATTCATTCTATCCTGTTTGAAGTCTCCCCAAGATGAGACAATATCATCAGAATCAATGTTTTGATTTGCTGGATATTCTTTATTTAATGAGCCATATATTGCTTGAGCTTCAGCTGAAGACAGCCATTCTAGGAGTTGGGTTGCTCCAGAAGGATTTGAGGCATTTTTTGTTATACCAGCACCCGATACATTGACATGAACTCCTGAAGTATCTTGGTTTGCCCAAAAGAGTTTAAGTGGAGCATCCGGATTTTTTTCAATTAGATGACCGAAGTAATACGTATTAACGAGGCCCACATCACACTGGCCTGCAAGTATTGCATCCATTACGTGTGAATCCTTAGCATTAGGCACAGCAGCTAAGTTGTTTACCCATCCATCAATTATTTTGGAAGCTTCATCAACCCCTCTGTTATGAATAATGGAAGCAACTAGCGACTTAGTATAAATTTTCTTACTGGTTCTTAAGCAAAGTTTTTTATTCCATTTGCTGGAAGCTAAGTCGCCATAGGTTGACAAGTCGGATTCATTTACTCTATCTGTACTGTATACAATTGTTCTGGCTCTTACTGACAAACCTGTCCATAATCCATTTGGATCTCTTAGATATGAAGGTATGTTGCTCTTAATAGTCTCTGTGATAACAGGTTGAAAAATATCTTGTGTTCCTGCATACCATAAATCCCCTGCATCCACCGTCATAAAGATATCAGCAGGTGTATTGTTACCCTCTAATTTTAATCTTTCTATTAGGTCTCCTCCACTTCCAGTTAAGTAGTTAACTTCAATACCGGTTTGCTTGGTGAACTGTTCAAAGAGAGGCTTTATTAGGTGTTCTTTTCTTGAACTGTAAACAGTAACATCACCTGTTGCTGCTTGAATTTGAGTTATTGAACCCATCGTTAATGTTGAAACTATTAATGATAGAGCGAGTGAATGTTTTGAATTCATTGTTTTTTTCCTTGACTAATTAAAAGTAATTTTTGTTTTAATCTAAATGATAATCATTATCATTTGCGAATGATACACAATATCAAGAAATAAGCAACTGTTTTTTTTCAATCTTTCCAATTTTATCTGCAAAGGTATTTGCTTCAGCTTCGTCATGGGTTACCAAGATAGAAGTTACACCAGCTTTTTTAAGAATATCTCTTACCTCTCTTACAAGCTGATCTCGATTTGACTTGTCTAAGCTTGAGAAAGGTTCATCCAATAATAGAAGCTTTGGCGAGGTTGCTAGAGACCTTGCAAGAGAGACCCTCTGCTGTTCTCCCCCAGAGAGCTGGTGTGGATATTTTTTTTCAATACCCTCTAGACTTATCAAATCTAGAAGACTTTGAACTTTGGTTATTTTTTCTTTTTTAGATAAATGGCTTATGCCAAAACTGATATTTTGAAATACTGTCATATGAGGAAAAAGGGCATAGTCCTGAAAAACCATTCCAACTTCTCGCAGCTCGGGCTTTACTGAGTGGCTTCCGCCATCACTCAAATTATTACCATCAAGCGCTACAGATCCTAGCTGGGCATTTTCAAGTCCCGCAATAAATCTCAATGCTGAGCTCTTCCCACTCCCACTGTCCCCCAACAATGCAAAAATATCACCACTCTCTAGCTGCAAATTAAATCCATCTAGGACGTGATTATCATCAAAAGAAATTTTTAAATTATTAACTCTTAGCACTTTTAAATACAAATAATAATGATTCTCATTATTATATAAGAGTAATCCTTTAAATGTAAATTCTTATTTAAAAGTAATTATTGAATTATAGGTAATTCCTCAGCTGCTCTGATGCTTAGCCACTCTGGCCCATCTTCGGTAATTACTATATTCTCCTCGTGCACCATCTCCTTTCCAGGAAGGAAGGCCATTCCAGGCTCCAAAGTCAAAACAACTCCTGGCTCAAGCTTAGTGTTATCGTTAGCTGTATTTGAAGGCCACTCAGTCAGCTGCATGCCTAAACCATGGCCAAGCCTTCCAACAGTGTTTCCTAGAGCCCCGCCTTTTTGCAGGACATTATTCATAGCATTAAATATATCTGATGTGGTATTCCCTACCTGGGCAGCTTTAAAACCTGCCTCTGTGGCCTCATAGGCTACCCTATAGGCTTTTTTTGTCTCCTCAGCTATCGAACCAAAAGCATAGTTCCTGTCAAAATCACAGTAATAACTATCGAACACCGAGCCAGTATCAATAATGAAGAGATCGCCCTCCTCAATAATCTTGTCTGTTGGACCCATAATTATTGAACCATAGCCTTTTTGCCCTGATCCTGAGACGATATAAGGCGAATCATCCACTCCTAGTTTAAGAAGGTGTTGCTTAAAACGCCTACAATTTTCTTGTTCACTTTCACCCACACGAAGAAAAGCTTCCAGATCTATAAAGCCCTGCGAGGTTATTTGACAAATGTGCCTAATCTTTTCAATTTCAGCCTCTGATTTAACGAACCGAACCCTGCGCATAATTTTGTTTGCGTCCTTAATTTCTATTCCAGGAAGATTATTGATAAGGGTTTCGTAGTCCTCAAGAGGCATTCTTAGAGTACTCTCGAGGGTTTTAGGAACACCAAGTGTCTTATGATTTACCATAAGTGACTTTATGGTTGATAGCAAAATGCTAACTCCATCATCCTCTGGATTTGGTGATGTCCAAGTCTGAATATCTTCTATCCATGTGTCTCTCATTCCAGACTCACCAATTGTTGGAATAATCGCTTTTGGCTTTCCTGAATTTGGAATCAGGACATACCAAGGCCTAGTTGGACTCTGAAAAAATTGAGATTTAAAGCCGGTATAGTATTCGATGTCAACCTGAGTGGTTAGCAAAATAGCATCCATTTTTGAATCGAACATCAGTTTCTGAATATTCTCTAGCCTATTCTCATACTCACTGACTGCAAAACCTCTCATTGGGATATTCATGCTCACTCCTGACTATTCAGCGCCGATCAAAACCTGTTCAGATGTCCTACCAACTAATTGCTCATACATTTCTTCATCGGTATCGCCCTCTGTTCCAAAAAATAATACTTTTGAATTTTCATTAATCATGAGTTTAGATTTGAGATTAGCATCATTACAAGCTATTAAAAACCCAGCCAAGCCCGTGATGGCAGATTCTCCAGCTATAATCGGCGTTTCACGATTGGCAAGAAGCTGCATTGCTTTTGGAATAGATTCATCGGTGATTGACATAAAGTGAGGAACATGACTCTGCAGAATCTTCCAAGCTAACACTGAAACTTCGCCACAGGCCAAGCCGGCCATAATGGTATCCAACTCTCCATGGACTGCAGTTGGCTCTCCATTAAGCGCACTTTGAAATAAACAGTCTGCGTTGACAGGCTCAACAACAATAAATATTGGGGGACACTCTAGGCTCTCCTGCAAGAAAGAAACTACCGCTGCAGGAAATCCTCCAACGCCTCCCTGTAGAAAGACATGGGTAGGCGTATCATTCATTTGCTTCATAGCCTCATCAACCATAACAGTATAGCCCTGCATGACATCTTTTGGAATATCTGTATAGCCCTCATATGAGGTATCTGAAACAACCGTGTAACCATTTGCATCAGCAACTTCAGCAGCTATTCTGACTGAATCATCATAGTTCCCTTGGATTCTATTGACAATAGCACCATACTTTGCAATCGCTTTCTCTCTTCCTGAACTCACATTTCGATGAATATAAATCTCACAGTTGCATCCAAATTGCTGGGCTCCCCATGCCACTGATCTGCCGTGGTTACCGTCAGTTGCGCAGCACACAGTAAGTTTAGAAGTATGATCTTTATAAGTTCCTGAAATCAGGTCAGATGAATTTGCATCGATGCCCTCCTCTTTCAATTTCTTAATTAAAAGATTCGCAACTGCATAAGCACCACCAAGTGCCTTAAAGCTTTTCAAACTGAAACGAGGGTATTCATCTTTATAAAAGATAGAGGAAACGCCTGTTTCCTTTGCCATATCATCGAAAGAGTGAAGTGGTGTTGGCTTGTAATTATCCCATGAGGTAATTTCGTTATTTGCCAACTTAAAGCCCTCCAAGCTTAAGATGTCTTGATGATTATAGTGAGATTCTGACTGAACTTTAGGGTTCATAAAATGAGAAAATGATAAAGAAAAGTCAGTGTATCTATTTGTCATAATCGTTCCTTAGTTAAGAAGGGGTAAGATAAGGCTTATGCCCTTGAAATTTTATTTTGTATTAGTTGTCTTTTTTCAATTGTAATGGAAGCTATTGCAACTAACAATACTCCAATACCTTGCATTATAGTGATTGTATCAAGATATGCAATAAAACCGAAAATTAGAACCAGTAAAGGCTCAGTATAACCAATGTTTGCTGTTCTCACCGGTCCATATTTTTTTATGGAAATATGATAAAACATCATGCCAATTGCAAAAAACACGCCCGAGATCAAAGATAGCATCAAAGCTTCCTTTTGAGGCCAATAAAAGCCCGTTTCATTCAAAAATAGATACAAGAAGCCAAGCGCAGGTATGAGTGTTGTAAATTTAACAATATCCCAGTTTCTAATACTGTTCATTCTAGGTGTAATAATCAAAATTAAAGAATAGGATAAGGCGGAGAGTAAGGCCAATATTATTCCAATAGAAATAGTATAGAAGCCTTCGTCACCTTGAGAAATTGCAGCTATCCCTGCTATTGCAATAAAAAACATTAATATAGTTGTTACATCCAGAGGTTTATTTTTAACTACAGAGACTATTAGATAAGTCAACAGAGGGTAGGTAAATAGAACAACACTTGCTAGTCCAACCGACATATATTTCACTGCCTCAACATAAAGCCAGGATTGAATGCCAAATAAAAGAGAGAGAACAAGAATCCATAAACCTAATCTTTCATGTTTAATTTTTTTAAATGAAAAAAAACTTTTAGTTATCAGAATAGACGTACAAAAAGTTGTTCCAAAGCGAATAAATAAAAATAGAAATACACTCGCCTCAAAAGTATAGATTAATGGAATCATGCTGACGTTTAAGGCGTAAAAAAGCGATGATAAAAGAGCGAATCGAATTACAAACATTTATGGATAAATGGTAATTATTATAGAATTTGATTTTATAAGATAATTTTCAAGTAAATATAGTTCATTTCAATACAAATTAAGGATTTTTTTTCCACTTTTTAGGCACTTTAGGATATCATTGCCGCTTCATTTTATTTAAAGGAGAAAAAATGAATTTCGATCAAAATTTGATTGCCCCTTCACTTGGTGTTTTAGGCTTATTGATTGTAGTAATTATCTATCAGTGGATCAAAAAACAAGATGGTGGAAGTGGCGCTGTTAAAAAAATTGGTGAACAAATTCATATTGGCGCGATAGTGTTTATGAAGCGTGAATATAAAATGCTTAGTATCTTTGCATTGGTATTGCTCGTTCTACTTTATATCTTTCTTGGAGCTGCTAGTGCTTTATGTTTTGTTGTAGGAGCTTTAACATCTGCTACAGCTGGCTATATAGGCATGAACACTGCGACTATTGCTAATGTCAGAACAGCTCAAGCAGCGCACGACAAAGGAAGCGCTTCAGCACTTACTGTTGCATTCTTTGGTGGATCAGTCATGGGGCTTTCAGTTGCAGCGCTTGGTCTCCTTGGTCTTGGTGGGCTGTATTACTTTTTTGGTGCCGAACACTCTGAAGCGCTTCATGGCTTTGCAATGGGCGGCTCAGTAGTAGCTCTTTTCTCTCGTGTTGGTGGAGGCATCTTCACAAAGAGTGCTGATGTTGGAGCTGACCTTGTTGGAAAGCTTGAGGCAGGTATCCCTGAAGATGATCCACGTAACCCTGCAGTTATTGCTGATAATGTTGG
>CALKDH010000080.1 GCA_938086805.1 uncultured PS1 clade bacterium
TCTCGCCATTGATGATAAGCCTCAAGAATACTCGTTCCAGGAGAAGGAATAACAAAATCAATAATCATTGTTGTTCCACCAGCAAGTCCAGCAGCTGTCCCAGTATAGAAATCTTCACTTGCTACTGTTCCCATAAACGGCAACTGCATATGGGTATGAGGGTCGATACCCCCGGGCATTACAAACTGCCCGGCGGCATCTATGACCTCAGCGCCGCTAGGCGCTGAGATATTACTGCCAATTTCCTGTATTTTGCCATCTGCACATAGCACATCGGCTTTGAAAGATTGATCAGCATTAACAATTGTTCCATTTTTAATTAGTACAGACATAGTATTCTCCTACAAGAAATTAGATATTAAATATTACGAACCAAATGCTGCATTCCAGACATCGTGAGTCCATGCTCCAGTTGGTTGACCCGTAATTACTGGATCAGAATCACTGCCAAGCAAAGTATCAACAGTACGCTGGTAATCGTTAACATTTAATTTACCACCATTTGCAGTAAGTTTATTAACCTCACCCATCATACGACGCTGATGCTTTTCAGTTTGAGCACCACTCATGTCATATTCAAGCACGATATCGGCAGCAGCATCAGAGTTATTTGAAGCCCACTCCCAACCTTTCATACTTGCACGAAGGAAACGTGCAGCTTTATCAACAAAGGCAGGATCGCTTAGGTTTTCTTCTAACACGTACAAGCCATCTTCAAGTGTTGAAACACCTTGGTCTTCGTAAGAGAAAACTACAAGCTCATCAGCTGAAAGACCACCATCAATAACTTGCCAGTATTCATTGTAAGTCATCGTTGACACGCAATCTGCCTGTTTCTGAAGAATAGGCTCTATTCCCCAACCTTGCTTCAATACTGTCACCCCTCCTGCACTGCCATCAGTAGCCATATTAAGCTTACTCATCCAGCTCAGGAATGGATACTCGTTACCATAGAACCAAACTCCTAGAGTCTTGTCTGAGAAGTCAGAAGGCGAACTTATGCCTGAATCTTTACGGCAAGTAAGCATCATTCCAGAGTTTTTAAATGGCTGTGCTATGTTGACAAGATTAAGTCCTTTTTCTCTAGAAGCTAGAGCTGCCGGCATCCATTCAATAAGAATATCTGCACCACCACCTGCAATAACTTGAGGAGGCGCTATATCTGGACCACCTGCCTTAATAGTTACATCTAGTCCTTCATCGTCATAGTAACCCTTTTCCAATGCTACATAATAGCCAGCAAATTGAGCCTGCGTTACCCACTTCGTTTGAAGGGTAAACTTATCTCCTGCATGAGAATTAAAGCTCAAAGCTAATAGCATAGTCGAGCAAATTGCTGCGACTATAGTTTTACTTTTATATATCTTCATCATTTCTCCTTTATTTTAAAAATAATAGTACTTGCTCAGAATTAACTTTTTCGCATCGAAGGATGCCAGAAAGTTAATTTTCTTTCCAAAAGAGCAAACACTCCATAAAACATCGAACCAGTCAGAGCAGCAACCGCAATTGTTGCCCAAACAATATCGATATTCATTCGGCCAACTTCTGCCGAAATTCTAAATCCCATTCCTACAATGGGTGTTCCAAAAAATTCAGCTACAATAGCTCCAATCATAGCGAAAGTTGAGTTAATTTTCAATGCATTAAGAATAAATGGCATCGCATTTGGTAGGCGCAAACTAAAAAGTTCTCGCCAATAACTTGTAGCATAAGTGTGTAATAAATCTCGATCAATCCTATCAGTTTCGTTAAGACCTCCTAACGTATTGACCATCATTGGGAAAAAAGTCATTATGGCAACGACAGCTGCTTTGGACTGCCAATCAAATCCAAACCACATGACCATAATTGGCGCCATACCAATAATTGGTATTGCGCTAAAGAAGTTTCCAATTGGAATTAGTCCACGCCTTAAAAATGGAATTTTATCTGCTGCAATTGCAACAAGAAATCCTGTACCACTTCCCATAATAAAACCAGGAATTGCAGAGCGAACAAAAGTTTGATAGAAATCTGCAAATAATGTTGGGCCAGAACCATCAAACACCTGCCAAATAAGACTTGGTGAAGGGAGCAGAACCTGAGGAACAGACATACCTATAGTAATAACTTCCCATAGAAAAAATATCCATACGCCAAATAAAACTGGAATAACTATATTAAGAGAAAATGTGATTAATTTATTTTTTGTCTCGAGATCTGATAGTTGAACTAAGTTATTCCACGTAAGAAACCATAATGCACTTACCAAGAACCAAGCATCTAAACCCATAACTATGCCTTTGTCAAATGAGTGTATTAAATTTAATACATACCAAGCTCCAGAAAATAAAGCTATGAAACAAACTGATAAAAGAATTAAGCCTTGTTGACGAATGATAAAAAACAATAAACCTACAGCTGCAATACTCAGCACAATAACAGGGTTTAGCTCGTAATCATTTATTGCATCAAGCTTCAACCAAATAAATGAGGCGATTGAAAAAATAATACATAGCAATCCACTTAAGGGACGCGACCTTATTATTGCCATGAAATTCATAGTTGCAGCCCCATACGATTATTAACTGCACGCTCCATTCTTCCGACAATGGTAACTAGTGTTGCAGAAATCACTGAAGCAGTTATCAAGGCAGCCCAAATAAGATTGGTTTGGCCATAATATGAACCAGACAACAGGCGAGCACCAAGACCTCCTTGAGCGCCAGCAGGAAGCTCAGCTACAATTGCCCCAACAACACTCAGAGCAATAGCTACTTTTAAACTAGCAAATAAATAAGGAATAGATGCTGGAAGGCGCAACTTCCAAAAAACCTCTGCTTTTGATGCTGAATAACTATTCATAAGATCTACCAAGATAATACTTGGTGACCTTAAACCTTTGACCATCCCAACAACCACTGGAAAAAAACAAAGATAGGTTGAGATTGTTGCTTTTGGAACTAGTCCAGTAATTCCCATTGAACCTAACACAACAACAATCATAGGAGCCAACGCTAAAATTGGAATAGTTTGTGATGCTATGATCCATGGCATTAAGGTTCGATCCAGTGCTGCCACATAAACTATGCCTACAGATAAGACAATACCAAGAAGTGTACCCATTACAAAACCAACCATTGCAGAAGATAAAGTGACTCCAGAGTGGAAAACCAAACTCCGGGGTGAAGTTATCTTTTTATCCCAAATTGTTTTCTTTAACTCCTTTGCAATTTGATGAGGTGATGGCAAAACAGGTCGCTCCATAGACCATGAGTCTGAGGCTAATTCTGAAAAAGTCCACTCAATATTATTTTTTTCATATCGGTCAATTAAAAAGGAGCTATTTAAATAAACCGCTCCGGCATACCATATCATAATAATAGCGGTTAACAGAATCACCACAGGACCAATAGTTCCTCCTATGAGCATACTGAAAAACCTATTAGCTTCCATCGTTATGTCCCTCTTTAAGGCCTTCTCTAACAATTTGTGAAACCTTTAAGAATTCTTTTGATTCACGAATATCAAGATTTCTATCTTTTGGAAAATTGGTTTCAATAACATCAATAATTTTTCCTGGTCGAGCAGACATGACTACAATTTTGGTTGACAAGAAAACAGCCTCAGGTATTGAGTGCGTAACAAATACAACTGTTTTCTGAGTTTTCTCCCATAGTCTCAATAACTCTTCATTTAATCGATCACGGGTAATTTCATCTAGAGCACCAAAAGGCTCATCCATAAGCAGCATATCAGGGTTAAAACTCAAGGCACGTGCAATTGAAACACGTTGCTGCATTCCTCCAGATAATTGCCATGGATATTTTTTTTCAAATCCTGACAAACTTACCAAAGATAAATACTCCTGAGAAAGTTTTTTTTGCTCTGATTTTGAGTACCCAGACATTTCAAGAGGTAGATGGATGTTTGACTCTATATTTCTCCAAGGCAATAGTGCTGGAGTTTGAAAAACATATCCATATAACTTGTCTAAACGAGCTTGGTGTGGAGACTTACCTTCAATAGTTATTGTGCCACTTGTTGGCTTTTCTAAATCAGCTATCACTCGCAATAATGTTGTTTTACCGCAGCCGCTAGGACCGATTAAAGACACAAAATCACCAGCATCCACCTTCAAATTAATATCAGAAAGCGCATGAACTGGTTCTGATTGTGTCTCAAATGTCAGAAATAGATCATTAATATCTATCGTTGAAGTCTCTGAAATCTTTGAACTTGACGACTTAGACATGTTACTATTTGTCTGTTAACCTACCATAAAGGTCACTTCGTCTATCTCTAAAAAATTGCCAAGTATCTCGAACTTCTCTCACCATATCCAAATCAATTTCATGCACTAAAAGCTCGTCATCCCCATAACTTGCTTGAGCTTCGATTTGACCACGTGGATTTACAATGTAGCTTGAACCATAGAATTCACCCATTTGTTTTGCCCAGGGCTCTTCTGTCCCTACACGATTAATAGCACCAATGAAAACTCCATTAGCTGCCGCTGAGGCTGGCTGCTCTAATTCCCATAGATATTTACTTAATCCTGCAACGGTAGCTGAAGGATTAACAATATATTCAGCTCCATTAAGTGCTAAAGCCCTCCAACCCTCTGGAAAATGCCTATCGTAACAAATGTAAACCCCTAATTTAACATAAGCGGTATCAAAGACTGGGTATCCTAAATTTCCAGGCTTGAAGAAAAATTTCTCATAGAAACCAGGAGCAACTTGAGGTATATGTGTTTTACGATATTTACCTAAAAAACTTCCATCAGCATCTATTACTGCAGCTGTGTTGTAATAAACACCAGACATTTCTTCTTCATAAATAGGAACAACAATTACCATTTGATGCTTTTTGGCATACTCTTGCATAAGTTTAACTGTAGGCCCATCAGGAATTGATTCAGCTGCTGCATACCATTTTTTATCTTGACTTGGACAAAAGTATGGTTGAGTAAAAACTTCTTGAAAACAAAGAACTTTTACTCCTTGTTTTGCAGCATCTTCTATCATCGGAATATGCGCTTCAATCATTAAATCTCTAATTTTTTCTGGTGACATTGAGCCATCACCCTTAAGGCCCATCTGAATTAGACCACACTTTAATTTACTCATTTGATTCCTCCATTTACGAATCTGTTAAATGAACTCTAGATAAGTTCTTGACTAAATAGACAGGCTACATATTTTTTTTGCAATTGTCAACTATATTTGACAGAGCATTTCCGATGCAGTTCAATCTGATATTGATTAGTTAAATAAATCAAAGTAGAAGTTATTAAGACAAAAAAAGGGCTTCCTAAGAAGCCCTTTTTTAAGTTAAGCTCTAAGTCTAGGATGGAAAAGAAAAATTAACCCCTTCTCTAATGCTAGAGGATGGCCATCTTTGAGTGATCGTTTTTCTTCTTGTATAAAACCTGACGCTATCCGGTCCATATGCTGCTAAATCACCAAACATTGACTGCTTCCAACCCCCAAAACTATGCTGAGCAGCTGGAACAGGCAATGGGACATTAATGCCAACCATGCCAACTTTTATTTGGTCACTAAAGTACCTTGCTGCCTCACCATCACGAGTAAAAATACAAGTTCCATTGCCGTATTCATGGTCATCAATTAAATCTATTGCATCCTGCATAGTGTCAACTCTGACGACTTGCAAAACAGGACCAAATATTTCATTCTTATAACTCTCCATTGAGGCTTCTACACCATCTATAAGAGTGCCACCAACGTAAAATCCATTTTCACAGCCCTTAACATCAACACTTCGGCCATCCACTACGATATCTGCCCCTTGCTCTTCTGCACTAGTTATAAAGTACTTGACTTTTTCCATGTGTTCTTTAGTAATAAGAGGCCCAAAATCATTATTAGTATTGTCAAAATTTCCAACTTTTAAATCATTCATTTTCGATTTTAAGCCTGCAATTAAATTATCTGCAGTCTCTGAACCAACAGCGATAGCAACTGAAATGGCCATACAGCGCTCTCCACTAGAGCCAAACGCAGCTCCAATTAGAGCATTTACTGTATTTTCCATTTCAGCATCTTGCATGACAATTGCATGGTTTTTTGCACCGCCAAGAGCTTGACACCTTTTATCATGAGCAGTTGCTGTCTGGTAAATATATTTCGCGATAGGGGTTGATCCAACAAAACTAACTGCCTGTACTCTTTCGTCAGTAAGCAATGTATCAACAGCTTCTTTTCCACCATTAACTACATTGAGTACTCCTTTTGGCAATCCAGCCTCAACCATAAGTTGAGCAACAAATAATGCTGCGGAAGGGTCTCTTTCAGATGGCTTTAATACAAAACAATTACCACATGCTATTGCCATTGGATACATCCATAATGGCACCATTGCAGGAAAATTAAAAGGAGTAATTCCTGTAACAACCCCTAAAGGCTGAAACTCACTCCATGAGTCAATATTACTTGAAATATCTTTGCTATGCTCACCCTTTAAAAGTTGAGGCGCATAGCAAGCGTATTCAACATTCTCTATACCTCTGGTAATTTCCCCAAGAGCATCGTGAGCAATTTTTCCATGCTCTTCTCCAATAAGCTGAGCAATTTTGTCAGTATTTTTTTCTAATAGTTCCTTAAATCGAAACATAATCCTAGCTCGCTTAAGGGGTGGTGTTGCGCGCCATGCTGGGAAAGCATCTTGGGCCGCTTGAATAGCTTTTTCAACTGTTGCTGTTGAAGCAAGCTCAACTTGTTTACTAACTTCACCAGTAGATGGATTATATACATCTTGTTTAGGGTCACCCATTGAAACAATTTCACCATTAATGAGGTGCTTTACTAATTTCATTTCTTCAATCTCCTTTAATGTAATTCTTTAATCGAGTCAGATATTGCACCAACAACATCCTTTATTTGTTTTTCAGAAACAATAAATGGAAGACCTAATTGAATAGTATCCCCACCGTATCGAACATAAAAACCTTTATCCCAACATTTCATTGCTATTTGGTAGGGTCTTAATGCAGGTTCATTTTTAGCTGATTCAATAGTTATTCCTCCAGCCAGTCCATAATTACGAATATCTGCAACATATTGAAGTCCCTTAAGGCTATGCAGTTCTTTTTCAAATATTGGGCTCATTTTTTTAACCCGCTCAACCAAATTTTCATTTTGAAGTATATCCAAACTTGCAATCGAAGCAGCACACCCTACAGGATGCGCTGAATAAGTATAACCATGAAATAATTCAATCAAATAATTTGGTGCTGAAGTATCCATAAAAGTTTCATAAATACTATCATTAACTACGACACCGCCAACCGGTTGACTTCCGTTACTGACCTGTTTAGCAAATGTCATTATATCAGGAGTAACACCAAATGCCTCAGCACCTGTCTTCGCCCCCATACGACCAAAAGCGGTTATAACTTCATCAAAAATTAATAAAATATCATTGGCATCACAGATTTTACGTAACTTCTGTAAATAACCTATGGGGGGTGGAAATACCCCAGCAGAGCCAGCCATTGGTTCAACAATAACTGCAGCAATATTAGAGGCACCATGCAACAATATTTTGTTTAATAATTCATCCGCTAAATGCTCTCCAGTTTCTGGTTGGCCTTTGCTGAAATAGTTTTCTGGAAGCCACGTTGCAGATAAATGGTCAGACTCTATACCTTGCCCAAACATTTCTCTATTTGGACCAATACCCCCTACACTAATTCCTCCAAAATTGACTCCATGATATCCCTTTATTCTTCCAATTAAACGGGTTTTACCAACCCTGCCTTTCTGCCTCCAATAAGCTCTAGCAATTTTGAGTGCACTATCTACTGCTTCTGAACCAGAACACGTAAAAAAGACACGATCTAAACCCTCAGGAGTAAATTCAATTATTCTATTCGCCAACTCAAATGATTTTTCATGTCCAAATTGAAATGCAGGAGAATAATCCAACGTTTCAATTTGTTTACTTACAGCTTCAATAATTTCAGGGCGTGAATGTCCAGCTCCACAAGTCCATAGGCCTGATAGGCCATCAAATATTTTTCTTCCTTTATCATCAGTAAAGTAAGTCCCTTTTGCAGAAACTATAATCCGAGGATTAGCTTTAAATTCTCTGTTACCGCTGTACGGCATCCAATGTGCATCATAATATTTAGAATTATTTTTTGTCATTTTTATACTCCCTTCTTCTAAGGATTAAAGCCAATAAAATAGCAATAAAGCTAAGTAACTCTTTGCTGTTTATACAATACTAAAGTGTCCAATCTATAACATTTTTTTCTTTTTTTGTATCAAATAATAATTCGCTTTGAGTAGGACTTGCCTTTGCAACAATTTCACCTTTGCGAATTACAAATAGACGTGCATTAGATAATCTGATTGCATCGATTGGGTTTTTGGCCTGATGGACAACTAAATTAGCATCACAGCCAATCTCGATACCATAATTATCAAGTTGCATTACTTTTGCACCATTTGAGGTAATTGCTTCAAACATTTGATGCATTTCTTGAATGCCTGTCATTTGCCCAACATGAAGACCCATATTGGCAACCTCCAACATATCATGCTTACCAAGACTGTACCATGGATCCATTACGCAGTCATGGCCAAAAGCAACATTGATATTATTATTCATCAACTCTTTCACTCGAGTCATTCCTCTGCGTTTGGGGTATTGGTCATG
>CALKDH010000081.1 GCA_938086805.1 uncultured PS1 clade bacterium
ATACGTGACGGCATGTCTGACTTCAGTAATTAAGGGGTTGTGATTAGAAAGAAACTCATGTGCATCAAACTCAAAAATAATGACAGGGCCTTCAGTCATCACAAGGGCGTAACGAGCAGCGTTATGGGATGTCCACAAAGACATGTTGGTGCTGTCCGTTGCATAGCGAATATTTAATGGGTCATAGAGAAGAATACCGGCACAGTCAAATTCAACAAGTTTTTCACGAACTCTTTTGAGTCGATACTCCCTAATTTTGGTCATATTTGGATTGGCTAACCCCGCCTTAAGCCACTCAGATTCAGCAAGCTCTCCTGGGCCGAGTGCATGTTTATTTAGACTGTAAATATCCTCTTCACCTTTTATGTGAGAACCTATTTTCGCATGATGCCTTTTAGCTGATGTAAAACTCATTTAATAATCCTCAATGGTCATCTCATTTTAGATCCAGACGGATCATAAAGGGGCTCCATGACAATGGATGCCTCTTTGAACTCTCCCAATATCTCTACTTCAAGTTTTGCATTGGAGTCAATTAATTCAACTGGAAGATAGGTCATCGCAAGTGATTTTTTAACTGAATGTCCATAGCCCCCTGAAGTAATATAAGAAACACACTCCCCATTATGCATCACTGCCTCGTCACCAGTGACATCAGTTTCAGTATCGATATGTATTACTGAAAGCTTTTTGCTTGGTCCATTCTTCTTCTCAATTAATGCTGCTTTTTTTCCTATAAAGTCCTTGTCCCAGTCCACGAAGAAATCAAGACCTGACTGCATTATTGTAAAGTCTGGCCTGAAGTCCATAGTCCATGCTCCCCAACTTTTCTCAAGCCTCATAGACATCAAAGCTCTACCTCCAAACCACTTGAGGTTAAGATCTGTCCCTGCCTCTTCTATAGCCTCAAAGAGTTTCAGTTGGTACTGAGGAGCCACATAAATCTCATAACCTAGCTCTCCAGTAAACGAAATCCTAACGCAAAGGGCTGGCACACCACCTATGAATGTATCTTTTATATCTCTGAATTTAAATGCCTCTGAACTCACATCTTCCCGAGTAAGCCTTGATAACAATTCTCGAGAGTTTGGACCCGATATCGCAATGCCATGAAACTCATCTGTCATGTTTTTATAGGCAACATCTTGAACTCCCTCAAGGTGCTTCTCAAACCAGCGAAGGTGCATATTTTGTGCAACGCTTGATCCGAACAAATAATAGGTTTCTTCGTCAATACAGGCTACCGTGAGGTCTCCATTCAGCTTACCACTCTCTAAGAGCATGGGAGTTAGATTCACTCTTCCAGGACTTGGAATCCTGCCTGCAAGGACCTTATTCAAAAAAGCTCTAGCACCCGAACCCGTAAACCTATGGTTTGCAAAGCTGGCTACCTCACTTGCTCCAACAGATGATCTCACTGCTTCGACCTCATTAGCTACATACTCATGAGATCTTGACCTATGGAAGGTTGGCTCTTCATAAGCATCCTCTGGTGAGTTTGCAAACCAGAGTGCATTTTCAAGTCCAAAAGTATCCTGCCATACAGCGCCTTTTTGCGTTAATCGATCGTAGATTGAGGTTGTTTTTTGAAGCCTTCCTTTAGGCAAAGTTTCATTAGGGAAAGTCATCACAAAACGGCGCTCATAATTTTCGGATGACTTAATTACACCCCATTCAGGCGTTGCAAAATCTCCAAATCGGGCAATATCCATGGCCCAAACGTCGACTGATGGCTCTCCTTCAATCATCCATTCAGCCAATGTTTTGCCAACGCCCCCTGCCTGGCAGAAACCTGCCATGACGCCAACAGCTGTCCAGTAGTTTTTCATTCCAGGTACTGGACCAATCATTGGGTTTCCGTCAGGGGAGAAAACGAACGGGCCGTTTATAATGTTCTTGATTCCTGCTGTTCCCAGTGCTGGTATTCTCTCAAAAGCGAGCTCCAATCGATCAGCAATTCGATCCAAGTCTGGCTCGAGCAGGTCATGCCCAAAGGTTTGTGGCGTTCCATCCAAAGACCATGGTGTTGATCTAGGCTCATAAGTGCCAAGCAACATCCCCGTATTTTCCTGACGGGTATAAATATTAGCCTCAAAGTCAATACAACTTGGCAGTCTTTGGCCATCCTTTAAGTTAGCAATTTGGTCAATCTCTTCGGTAATTAAGTAGTGGTGCTCCATTGGCACTACCGGCAAATGAATTCCTGACATGCGACCAAGCTCTCTAGCCCAAAGACCTCCAGCGTTGACTATATATTCAGCATGTATACTTCCTTTTTCGGTTACAACGTCCCAAGAGCCGTCTGGCCTTTGATTAGTTTCTACAACGGGAGTGTGAGTATAAAATTCCGCACCATGAACTCGCGCTGATTTAGCATAGGCGTACACAACACCTGAAGGATCGATGTCTCCATCTGATGGGTCCCAAAGAGCCGCAACATAATGATCAGGGTTAATCAATGGGTGCTTTTCAACCACCTCGTCCAAAGATACAAACTCTTGATTCAAGCCTAATGATCTTGCATTAGAGCGCTCACGTTTTAAATAGTCGTGCCAATTCTGATTCGAGGCTAAATAGTAGCCTCCTGTAGTGTGCATACTAATCGAATGACCAGAGGTCTCTTCAATTTCCTTGTAAAGATTGATTGTATAGTCTTGAAGCTTTGATACATTAGGGTCGGAACTGACTGTATGGAATGAACCGGCTGCGTGCCAACTGGACCCAGAAGTTAGTTCATTCCTCTCTAATAAAACAACGTCCTTCCAACCCATCTTCGCAAGGTGAAAAAGAATCGAGCAACCAACTACACCACCACCAATAACTACAACTCTTGCTTGATCCTTCATAGTAAAACCTTGATATAAAAATTAAATGTTAATTCAAAAAACAGTGAAACTCAAGTGAAAAAATTTGTCTTGAAAGATTGAAAAAATTTACCTCTTTATAAAGGTGGTGCACCACCCTCTGAAACTCTTTTATCCACAAAACTTGAGAGCTCCTCTTCAACCTCAGGTGCAAGTTTAGGTTCTTTGTAATCAGCCAAGAGCTGCTTCCATATTTTATTGGCGCGCTGAGAGGCAGTTTCAGAGCCTGCATCTCTCCATGACTCAAAATTTCTCCAATCAGATAATAAAGGATTGTAGTGTTCTGTTTCATATCGATCCAATGTTTGCTGGGCTGCAAAAAAATGAGCGGCTGGACCAACCTCCGCAATTGCATCGACACCAAGCGTATCTTTATTGACCGGAGAAGGAGTTAAAAAAGCCTCCATCATTTGACTCATCTCTGCATCCAAAATGACCTTCTCATAAGATGCACAGAGCCCACCTTCAATCCAGCCATGTCCGTGTAGGATAAAATTGACTTGACCTAAAAGACAGGCCCACAATGACATCTGAGATTCATAAACGGATTGCTCATCTGCAGCATTAGAGGCATTTGCATTAGAAGCGCGAAGAGGGATTTTATATTTTCTTGCAAGCTGTCCACTCGCAATTGTGGCCTGAGTATATTCTGGCGTCCCAAAGGCAGGGGAGCCTGATTTCATGTCAACATTAGATGTAAAGCTTCCATAAATTGCTGGTGCTCCTGGATTAACGCATTGATGAAAAGCAAGTCCAGCAAGCGACTCTGCATTCTGCTGGACAAGAGCGCCTGCAACAGTAATAGGCGCCATAGCGCCGGCCAAAGTGAATGGGGTATAGATTACTGGCTGATTATGCTCAGCCATTTCTATAGCTCCCTCCATAAGGGCTTTATCATAAACTAGAGGTGAGTTCGCATTGACAACAGTCGTAATTGAAGGCTCCTTTAAAAGCGTTTCTTTATCAATGCCTCTTGAAATTCGAACTATTTCAAT
>CALKDH010000082.1 GCA_938086805.1 uncultured PS1 clade bacterium
AGATTGTCTTCCAAGGAGGTTAGTTATTGAGCAGGTTGCACCATTAAAGCCATATTCCTCTTTATCATATCCAATCCCAAGAATAGTCCTTCTAACAATGGCTTCATAGTCTATTTCAGCCGCAGTTGTTATTTCTCCTGCTAGAACAACTTGGTTGTCCTTAACTAAAGTTTCAACTGCAACTCTAGAGTTTGGATCTTGCTCAAGTGCAGCATCAAGAATAGCGTCAGAAATTTGGTCACAAACTTTATCAGGGTGCCCTGCGGAGACAGACTCAGATGTAAAAATCATAATAAAATCCCTTAAAATTAAATTAAAAGCTAAAGGAAAATTTTGAATAAAAATGATCAGCTTTAGCTTGTTTTAGCCGTAAATTCGACAACGCTAGCAATCGGTGCAAATCAGCGATAGGTTGATTATAGTCTGATGAGTTTTAAAGTAAAGCCTATTCGAGACTAATTTTTAAAGATATTGCGCTGAGAAATGGAGTGATAATCAGACTAACTACTAGAAAAAAACCTAAAAAATACAGTTGACCATCAATCATTTGGTTTGATTGGGATTGTGAGATTGCACTGGTTGCAAAAATCAAAATTGGTATGTAAAGAGGAAGTATCAATAAAGATAAAAGCATTCCAGAATTTTTAATACCAACTACAAGAGAAGCTCCTACAGATCCAATCAGGCTTAAACAGGGCGTTGCAATAATCAAAGTCAAAAGTAAGATAATGATACTGTCAAAATCAAGAAATAATGCCATACCAAGAAAGGGAGATAATAAAATAATTGGAAGTCCAGAAAGCATCCAGTGAGCTATAGTTTTAGCCAATAGAATGAGCGATAGTGAGTGATGAGAAATAATCATCTGTTCGAGAACTCCATTATCAAAGTCATAATGGAATATTGTGTTTAACGAAAGAAGAACGGATAGCATTGTGATTACCCAAATAATTCCTGGGGCCATTCTTGATAAAGTTTCAGATTCAGGGCTTATTGCTATAGGAAATAATGAAATAGAGATAACAAAAAACATAAGCGGATTAAGAAAACTAGATGGGTTTCTAAACGCCATTTTTAAGTCTCTTGATATGGTTTTAAGGAAGATATTCATAGTGAAATCTCTTTAAGATTTTTAATGCTACAATCTTGATGAGTGGTCAAAATACACATGCCACCATTAGTGCAATGATCCTCAATTCTTTTTTCAAAAATCTTAATTGCCTTTGAATCGAGTGCAGAAAAGGGCTCATCTAATAACCACACTTTTGACTGAGTAATAAACAGCAAAGATAGGGCAATTCTTTTTTTCTGACCAGCGGAGAGAGTGCCAACAAGATCATTCTCATATTTCTCTAGACCGACATGTTGGAGGGCCATTGTGTAATTATGTTTTAAGTCATTAGTTCCAAGAAGTGAACTGTATTTTAAGTTTTCAACGCAGCTTAATTCTGGGCTTAAAGAAGATAAATGACCAAGATAAAGAAAGTCAAGTTTATACTCCTCACTCTTAACATTAAGAGAGTCGTATGCTATCTCACCAGACTCGAAGGAGCTAAGTCCTGCAATAATTCTAAGTAGCGAAGTTTTTCCAGAACCATTTGGCCCAGAAACCTTTAAAACCTCACCAGAATTTATTTCAAATGATAAATTTTCAAATAGAAGGTTGTAACCTTTTTGACAGCTTAATTTGTTCACTTTAAGTTTCGACATCTGTCTATTTTAGTTGATACCCCAAATCAACAAGGGTTAATCTTTTAAGCTGAATCTATGAATAGAGGGTCTAATTAGCCAGCAAGCCCTCAAGACCAGATTTATCAATTTCTACCAGGGTATTTCCATCAAATATTAATCGCAAACGGTATTGAATCTTAGTTTTACCTTCTATTGATGAGTGATTAATATAGTCCCACTGGTACTGATGGAACGGGTCAATAATACTGGGCGAGCCTATTAGATTCATTACTATCTCTTTGGTCATCCCAATTTGAAGAAGATCCACATCACTCATTTCAAGGACTGATCCCTGCATAATTGTAGGTTTATAAACCTCGATTGAAGGTAATTTTGGTTTTGCCCAGCTAGGTAAAGAGAGTTTAGGCATTTTTGGCAGCTCGGGCATAGAGAACTTTGGCATTTTTGGAAGTTCAGGGGTCTTTGGAAGGCTGGTGGAACATCCAGTGAGTAGCGTAGCGACAAGCAAAATAAAAGTTAATCTATTCATCTAATATTAAACATATAAAATATATATTGGATTTTACCTTAAGGATTTTTTAATGGATGCTGAAGATTTAAAAAGTGCTGGTTTAAAAGTCACCTTACCAAGGCTTAAAATTTTAGAGGTTCTCGAGAGCTCTCCAAGCCATCATCTAAGTGCTGAGGATATTTATAGAGTGCTTATTGAGCAACATGAGGAAGTTGGTGTTGCAACAATTTATCGCGTTCTATCGCAGTTTGAAGAGTCAGGTATAGTGCATAAATTAAACTTTGAAAATAATCAAGCAGTCTATGAGTTGTGTGGGGCTGATCACCATGATCACTTGGTTTGTGTTAAATGTAATAAGATCATTGAATTTCAAGATGATGTTATTGAAAAGCATCAAATTCAAATTGCAGATAAACATGGATTTGAGTTGACCGACCACTCTTTGTATCTCTATGGCCTCTGCAAGGATTGTCATTGATCTTACTTTTTGAGTCTATAGCTAATGGATGATTTTATATATCGAGCAATAATTGCTTCGATTGGTGTTTCATTAATTGCCGGTTCACTTGGGTGCTTTGTTATTTGGAAACGTCTTTCCTATTTCTCAGATTCAATTTCGCATAGCGCTCTTTTGGGGGTTGCGCTTGGCCTTGCTACCGGACTTGGTATTAATTTAGGATTAGTTATTGTTGGGGGTTTGTTTGCAGTTTTGATTGTGGTGCTTCAGCAAAAAGAGTTCTGGTCGAGTGACGCAGTTCTTGGAATTTTTTCACACTTATCACTTTCGCTAGGGATAGTTGTTCTTGGAATTATTGGAAATCAAAATACGGATTATTTTGCCTATCTCTTTGGTGATATTCTATCCATTACTTCAAAAGACCTCTATTGGATTTTTTCAGTATTAATAGTAGTAGTAACAATTTTAGTTTTCAATTGGAAAAAGTTATTATTGCTGACTCTTAATGAAGAGCTCGCCAAGGCTGAGGGCATAAATAAATTATATTATGATCTTCTTTTTATGTTTTTGATTGCCTTAGCAGTTTCGGTATCAGTGCAAATTGTAGGGGTACTTCTCATAACCTCTCTTCTGATTATCCCGCCCGCAATTTCAAGGGTCATTTCAAATTCTCCAGTTACGATGATTCTTGCGTCTATGATAGTGTCAATATTTTCGGTGCTTTTGGGTCTTTATCTATCAATTGATTTTGATTTGGCAACTGGGCCAACAATCGTAATTACGCTGGGTGCTTTATTTTTTATTGCACAATTTCTACCAAAAAAAGTTTAAAGAGTTGCGTTGAGCTCTGTCAGCTGATTCGTCTGCTGTTCTAGAATTAAGGGGTCAATTATTGACTCTAATTCACCTTCCATAACTTCATTGAGTTTGTAGAGAGTAAGATTGATACGATGATCTGTAACCCTGCCCTGAGGGTAGTTATACGTTCGAATCCTTTGAGACCTGTCGCCACTTCCAACTAATTCTTTCCTCTGGGAGGCTTGTTCTTGTTGTTGCTCCCTTTGTTGCGCATCTAAAATTCTTGATGCAAGAACTGATAGCGCTTGAGCTTTGTTTTTGTGTTGTGATCTTCCATCTTGACATTCAACAACTGTTCCAGTTGGTATATGGGTAACCCTTACTGCTGAATCCGTTTTATTTACATGCTGGCCACCAGCACCTGAAGCTCTGAAAGTATCCACTCTGACATCGTTCATATTTATATCAACCTCTTCAATACCAGATACCTCTGGCATCACTGCAACAGTACATGCTGAAGTGTGCACTCTTCCTTGGGACTCTGTTTCTGGGACTCTTTGAACCCGGTGAGCACCCGATTCAAACTTTAACTTTGAGTAAACATTTACCCCACTTATTTTGGCAATTATTTCTTTAAATCCGCCATGTTCGCCAGCACTTGAACTTAAAATTTCAAGCTGCCATTTAGATTTTTCAACATATCGGGTGTACATTCTATAAAGATCGCCTGAGAAGATACTAGCCTCATCACCACCCGTTCCAGCTCTAATTTCAATAATAATGTTTCTAGAGTCGTTTGGATCTTTAGGCAGAAGAGCTTTTTTAAGATCAAGCTCCAGCTGCTGCAAAACCTCTTGTCCAGATAAAATCTCCTCCTGTGCCATTTCTTTAATCTCTTCGTCTGGCTCATTTAACAACTTTTCTGCATTTTCGATATTCTCAGCAGTTGATAGGTACTCTTTGTATTTATCGTTTACTGGTGATAACTGTGAATGCTCAATAGAAAGCTCCCTAAACTTGTTTTGATCAGCGGCGATTGATTGATCTGAAAGGAGCGCATTGATTTCTTCAAGGCGCATGGATAATTGCTCTAGCTTAGAAAGTATAGATTGATTCATTAACTTTCAATTTTCGAGTGTTTATTAGAATCTTTATCGACTAAAACTTGAGAGTTGGATTGAGACCTGGAAGGCTTCTTAAACTTTTCTAAAGATTGGTGAAGCAACTTATTGGTAAGTTTATCGGCAAGTTCTTCGACAACAAGCTCTGGACTGGAGCCAGATTGAAGTTTTCTAATAGCAATTTGCAGAAGCTCATCTTTAAGTAAATTAGCCTGTCTTCTATAATTTTTAATAACCTCTTCGTTAGGAATATTGTTAATCCAATTAATGAATTCAATGCTACTAAGTTTTATTATTTTTTCAGCATCAACTTTTTCTTTAAGTCTCTCTTCTAGATTGCTGTTGGCAATTTGCTGTAAATCATCAACAGTATAGAGAAAGACATCTTCAAGTTGATTAACCTCAGGCTCAATATCTCTTGGAATTGCAAGATCTATAAGGAGCATAGGCTGATGTTTTCTTTGAAGTAAAACTGTCTCAATTAAACCTTTTCCTATTATCGGAATAGGTGCAGCAGTGGATGAGATTACTATATCAGCGCGATGAAGATTTTCTGATAAGCCTTTTAAAGCAATTGCTTCGGCATTATGCTTAATCGCAATAGGCTGAGCATTTTCAAGCGTTCTATTAGCAAAAATCATGTCCTTAACGCCTCTTTTGCTGAGATGCTGTGCGCTTAATTCAATCATTTCGCCTGCGCCAATTAAAAGCACAGTTTGATTTTCCAGATTGGTAAAGATTTTTTCACTGAGCTTAACCGCACAATAAGCTACAGAAATAGGAGATGAGCCAATATCAGTATCTGTCCTTACTTTCTTAGCAGTTTTAAATACATGCTGAAATAGCTTTTCAAGTATTTTATCTAAGGCGCCTTGATTTTTTGAAACCTGATATGCCTCTTTGAGTTGACCTAATATTTGTGGCTCACCAAGAACTAATGACTCGAGACCACAAGCTACTTTAGAGATATGGTCTACTGCTTCGCTAGATTCAAAAAAAGAGACATATTCAATCAGTGATAAATGGTCGATAGCATGAGTAGAGGCTAAAAATTTCAAAAGGATGTCATGGATATTTTTTGAGTGATGAGAAACATAAATCTCAGATCTGTTGCAAGTTGAAAATATAACACAAGCTCTAATACCATTAATTGACAATAAATTTGAAATGGCTGTTGGCAATTCGCTTGAGGCAAAGGCAACTTTCTCCCTGATTTCAACTGGAGCCAATTGATGACTAATACTTAGTACCGCAATATTTGACATTGAGCAGGGCATAAAAAATTTATCGATTGATTATACCTTTCATTTCATTACTGTTCCAATTTCTACTTTAACTTTCCACTTCTAGTTCTATATAAACAATCTACCTTGGTATCGATTGGTCTAAAATATAAATCATAATCTAACTAATTAAATACTTCGTATGATAGAAGAGGATAGATTGATTGGTGGTGAGAATCAATCAAATGAAGATCTAAAGGCTGCCTCAGTTAGACCTAATTCTTTCGCCGATTACATTGGGCAAGAAGACGTCAAATCTCAAATGACTCTGTTCATTAAGGCTGCAAGATCTCGAGAAGATGTCCTTGATCATTGCCTCATTTATGGGCCTCCTGGGCTTGGCAAGACCACCTTGGCGAATGTAATAGCTAACCAAATGAATGCTGGAATTAAACAGACCTCTGGGCCTGTATTGGAGCGATCTGGAGACTTAGCTGCGATTCTAACCAAGCTTGAACCTTACGACATTCTATTTATCGATGAAATTCACAGGCTCAATCCAGTAGTTGAGGAAATTTTGTATCCTGCGCTTGAGGACTTTAAGTTAGATATTCTGGTAGGTGAGGGAGTTGCTGCGCATTCAGTTCAGCTTGAATTGCCTCCGTTTACTCTAATTGGAGCTACCACAAGAGCTGGAATGCTCACATCTCCTCTGAGGGATAGATTTGGAATTGTCCATAGGCTAGCTTTTTACAATCTCAAAGAGCTTCAAGAAATTATTGAAAGGTCAGCATCCATTTTAAAAATAGAGATAGAGAGTCTTGGTTCTGAGGAAATAGCAAAAAGATCAAGAGGAACCCCAAGAATTGCCAATCGTCTTTTAAGACGAGTGCGTGATTTTGCAGACGTTAAGACTAAAGGCATTATTAATGTTGAGATTGCAAAAGAGGCTCTTGAGGCCTTGAAGGTTGATGAGGCTGGACTTGAGCAACTTGACAGAGATTATTTAAGTTTGATTATTCAAAAATTTTCTGCGGGTCCTGTTGGTCTAGATACTCTAGCAACAGCTCTAGGGGAAGAAAGAACCACTTTGGAAGACATGATTGAGCCATATCTTCTTCAGCAAGGATTTATTATGAGGACGCCCAGAGGTAGAATTGCAACAGACCTTGCTTTTTCTCATCTTGGAGAGGTTAGGCAAGTAGGGGCTCAAGATTTATTTGGTAAATGAGTCAACATAATTTCAGAGTCTATTATGAGGATACTGATGCCGGTGGGGTTGTTTTTTATGCCAACTATCT
>CALKDH010000083.1 GCA_938086805.1 uncultured PS1 clade bacterium
AAACGCCCAAAACATTTCGTCACGCTTCTGAAGGTTGGGTTGAAGTGACTTTGGCCACTCTTCAACTTCAGGTTTGTGATATGACCTAATACGCTTAACTCCTAGAGCTGGAGATTTAGAATGAAGTTGTTGTATTGCCCATTGTTTTATATCTTTTGGAATCGGCGAATTGGGCAAAAACATTAGACCAATTTTTTGCGAAACTCTAAACTTTTCATTCATACAAAAAGTATATCAAAACGATCTATATTAGTCAAAAATTAAGAAAATTTACCTATTAAAACTTCATTTCCGAGAGCCGGTTTTGATGGCATATTCAGAGCCAGGATGAGTGAGACAATAGCCATTCCTGATCCTGCTAAAAAAACTAATGATGGAGAGTAAAGCCAAACGAGTCCAAAGACAACTGGAATAAATACCGCAGCGATATGATTAATGGTAAATGACACGCCTGAGCTTGATGCTATATCAGCAGGATCTGCAATCTTTTGGAAGTAGGTTTTAAGCGCAATAGCAATAGAGAAAAAGAGGTGATCAGCGATATATAAAAAGACTGCAAATTCACTGCTCTCTACAAAGGCATACCCTGCAAAAATTAGGCTCAGTCCAATGTATTCAAAGATGAGAGATTTTCTCTCACCAAACCTTTGAATAAGCCTCCCGATTTTGGGAGCAAAGACAACATTAATCGCTGCGTTAGCAATCAGCAGCATCGAGATCTCAGCCACCGTAAACTCAAACTTTTCAACCATCAAAAAGCCTGCAAATACGACAAAAATTTGTCTTCTGGCACCGCTCATAAACTGAAGGGCGTAATAGAGCCAGTAGCGCTTTCTTAAGATAATTTTTTTGGTTTGGGTGACCTTTTCTGGAAACATTGGAAAGCTTTGCCAGCAATAAAAAACGATTACAACTGCTACGCCACCGCCCAGTGTATAGAGCCACATATAGCTGAGCTCGAACTGCTGAAAAAGAACCCAAACAAAACTAAAGGCGATAATTGAGGCGGCAGACCTAGTCGCAATAACCCGACCTAAAAACTCGGCCGTTTTGTCTTTATCGATCCACTGAAGGGTGAGTGATCCATTGATTGTCTCAAAGTAATGAAAGCCAATCGACATGATAATTGTGGCCAGGTAGAAGGTAAGATTAGTCTCAACAAAACCCGTTAATACGATTCCTGTCCCAAGCATTGCTAATGAAATGTAGGCCAGTTTTTGTTCTTTGACAAAGGCTAAGACAAAGATGACTGTGAACGCAAGAAAGCCAGGAATCTCTCTAAGGCTCTGAAGGATTCCCATTTCAGCGCCAGTAAAGTCTATCTCCTCGATGGCGAAGTTGTTAAGAAGATTCAGCCACACAGCCCAGCTGATGGCAGAGCCGATAGTCATTAGAAGAATTAAAAATTCTGGTGATTGACGTCTGATTTTCATACCGGCTTAATATACTTTAAAGTTGCTATCCTAATCTGACTTAAAGTCTTATTTTTTGTAAAGGTTAGGTATCTATCAAGGTAAAATTGGATTTTTTGATTTTTTCATGAGTTATGCCTAATGTAACACTGCCTGACGGCACAGTTAAATCTTACGAACAGTCCCTAACTGTGGCAGAGGTAGCTTCGTCGATTGGGTCAGGTCTTGCAAAAGCAGCAATCGCAGGTGAGGTCGATGGCCAGCTCGTAGATACTTCTTTCATGATTGAGGGCGACTCTGATGTTGCAATCATTACCAATAAAGATGAAAAAGCACTCGAAGTGATTCGTCACTCAACGGCGCATCTGTTGGCTCAAGCAACACAGCAAATATATCCCAAAGCACAGGTTACTATTGGGCCGGTTATCGATAATGGGTTTTATTATGACTTCGCTTATAAGGATGGTTTTTCAGAGCAGGATTTGGCAAAAATAGAAAAAAAGATGAACGCTATTGTTAAGCAGAACTTGCCAATTGAGAGAATGGAGATGACGCGAGAAGAAGCTATTGAATTCTTTAAGTCGATGGGCGAGCATTACAAGGCAGAGATTATTGAATCGATTCCAACGAACGAAGTACTCTCACTCTACAAGCAGGGCGATTTTGTGGATCTATGTAGAGGCCCTCATGTACCATCAACGAGTAAGCTCAGAGCCTTTAAGCTGATGAAGCTGGCTGGTGCTTATTGGCGCGGTGACTCAAATAACGAAATGCTTCAAAGAGTCTACGGAACTGCCTGGGAAAATAAAGATGATCTAGAGGCGCACCTTTATCGTCTCGAAGAGGCTGAGAAGAGAGACCACAGAAAGATTGGTAAAGTCCAAAACCTTTTTCACACTCAGGAGGAGGCTCCAGGAATGGTCTTCTGGCATCCTAAGGGGTGGACACTTTACCAAATCATTGTTCAGTACATGAGCCAGGTATTTAAAGATAATGGTTACCAAGAAGTGCATACGCCTGAGGTCATGGACAGAACGATGTGGGAGAAGTCAGGTCACTGGGACAAGTTTGGCGACGCCATGTTTACAACGCACTCTGAGAACAGAGATTACGCGGTTAAACCGATGAACTGCCCTGGCCATGTGCAGATTTTTAATCAGGGACTTAAATCCTATCGTGATTTACCATTAAGGCTGGCTGAGTTTGGCTCCTGTCATCGTAATGAGCCCTCAGGAACGCTCCACGGAATTATGCGCGTTCGTAACTTCGTTCAGGATGATGCTCATATTTTTTGTACTGTTGATCAGATACAGAGCGAAGTGTCATCATTTATTGATTTAACATTTAAAGTTTACAAGCACTTTGGATTTGAAGATATTGATATTAAACTCTCGACCCGCCCTGAACAGAGGGTTGGCTCTGATGAGGTTTGGGATCAGGCTGAGGCTGCACTTGCTACAGCGCTTGATGCTAAAGGGATTGACTGGGAGCTTCAAGAGGGTGAGGGTGCTTTTTATGGGCCTAAAGTAGAATTTGTCTTGAAGGACTGCCTTGATCGTGAGTGGCAGTGTGGAACCATTCAGGCAGATTTTTCAATGCCAGACCGCTTAGATGCTCACTATATCGCTGAAGATGGCTCTAAGCAGATTCCCGTGATGCTTCATCGTGTAATCGTTGGATCGATCGAGCGCTTTACAGGCATTTTGATTGAGCACTATGAAGGTGCATTTCCTTCATGGTTGGCGCCGATTCAAGCAGTTGTTATCAATATTTCTCAAAAACAAGAGGAATATACCAAGAATGTTGAGATTAATTTAAAAAAACAAGGCCTTAGGGTTATTTCGGACTTGCGAAATGAGAAGATAGGCTTTAAAATACGCGAGCACTCAATGCAACGCTACCCATACATTTTAGTGGTTGGCGATAGAGAGCAAGAAAATAATCAAGTATCTGTTCGTCGAAGGGGCGGGGAGGACTTGGGTTCAATGTCGTTAGAGGCGTTGACAGAATTAATAAATCAGGAGTAATTATTAAAAGCCCAGAAAAGGTAAAGACTAGGATTAATCAATATATTAGTGCACCAAAACTCAGAGTGATTAGTGATAGAGGTGACCAGCTAGGAATCCTAAGTAATGATGATGCTCTTGAATTAGCAGTAAACGCAGGTTTAGACTTAGTTGAAGTTTCGCCAAACGCAGATCCACCGGTTTGTCGTGTGATGGATTTTGGAAAGTTTCAGTATGAATTAAAGAAACAAAAGAGCGACGCTAAGAAAAAACAGAAAAAGACTCACGTCAAGATGATCAAGTATCGTCCAGGGACTGAGGAGGCAGATTACCAGATCAAGTTTAGAAACTTGGTCAAGTTTATTGAGAACGGCGACAAAGTCAAAGTAGTGATTTGGTTTCGTGGTCGAGAGGTTCAGCACCGTGAGTTAGGAATGGAGATGCTGGATAGAATTGAAAGTGAAACAGAAGAATTTGCCACTGTTGAGCAGAAGGCAAAAATGGAGGGTCGCCAGCTTGGCATGATGCTAGCACCCAAGTCGAAGAAAAGTAAGGCGAAAGCCCGAACAGTTGAACCCAAAGAGGGTCAAGGAGTAAATGATGCCGAAGTTAAAGACCAATAGAGGCGCTGCAAAGCGTTTCAAAAAGACCGCCAGTGGTGGTTATAAAAGTAAACACTCTCACCTGAGACATATTTTGACCAAGAAGAGTACTTCAAGAAAGCGCTCACTGCGTTCGCCTGATACGATAGAGAAGGTTGACGTACCAATGGTTAAAAGAATGTTACCTTACAGTTAAAGGAGTATTACTATGGCAAGAGTTTCAAGAGGTGTGCAGGCGCACGCCAAACATAAAAAAATTTTAAAGAAGGCCAAAGGTTATTATGGTGCTCGTTCTAAGGTTTATCGTGTTGCCAAGCAGGCGGTAATTAAGGCAGGACAGTACGCATACCGTGACCGTCGTCAACGTCGTCGCCAGTTCCGTAGATTATGGATTGTGCGTATCAACGCTGAGGCAAGAAATAATGGCTTAAGCTACTCACAATTTATCAACGGTTTAAACAAGGCTGGTGTTGAGATTGATCGTAAAGTTCTCTCAGATATTGCTATCTTTGATAAAGACGCCTTTGCTAAAATTGCAGACCAAGCAAAAGCTGGTTTAGCACAGTAGAAAAATCTTACTAAAAGACTGTAACATAGGTTACAGTCTTTTAAATAATTAAATTAGGCATTTTGATTAACAAAATTATCACCAACGCCACCAAATCTATAGCCAGTGCTATGGACTTAAAGGCTCTTGACGACTCAAGAGTCCAGTATTTGGGGAAAAAGGGTGAGTTAACTGACCTTCTTAAGGGATTGGGAAAGCTCTCGAAAGAGGAGAGGCCTAAGATGGGTGAGGCAATCAATGAAGCCAAAGTCCAAATCCAGAAACTCATCGAATCCCGAAAGGAGGAGCTTGAAGAGGAGATTCTAAATCAGAGACTTCTTGATGAGAAAATTGATGTAACACTTCCGAGTAGAAACTCAGAAAAAGGTAGCCTGCATCCAATCACTCAAACGCTCAATCATATTCAGGACATTTTCACTAAGGCCGGCTTTGAAATAGAGCTGGGTCCAGAAATTGAAGATGACTTTCATAACTTCAGCGCGCTTAATATTCCAGAGCATCATCCTGCTAGAGCCATGCATGATACTTTCTACTTTGATTCTAATACCGTTTTAAGGACGCACACCTCACCAGTTCAAATACGAACCCTGGAGAGGCAAAAGCCTCCGGTGAGGGTGATTGTTCCTGGTAAGGTTTATCGATGTGACTCCGATGTCACGCACACCCCGATGTTCCATCAAGTTGAAGGCCTAATAGTGGACAAAGAGGCCTCATTCTCTCAGCTCAAGGGGCTTTTGATTGATTTTTTAAGGGCCTACTTTGAGAAAGAGGACCTTAAGGTGAGATTTCGTCCATCCTACTTCCCATTCACAGAGCCCTCTGCTGAGGCGGATATTGAATGTGTGATCTGTGGCGGAGAGGGTTGCAGAGTTTGTAAAAAGTCGGGCTGGCTTGAAGTGTTAGGATGCGGCGTGGTTCATCCAAACGTATTGAAAGCAGTTGATATTGACTCTGAAGAGTATTCAGGTCTCGCCTTTGGAATGGGCGTTGAGAGACTTGCGATGCTCAGGTATAGCGTCAATGACCTCAGGCTTTTCTTTGAAAACGACGTTCGTTTTTTAAATCAATTCTAGTGCAAAGGTATTATTTATGAATATTTCAACTAGATGGTTAAGAGAGTGGGTTAGTCCAGATGTCGGCGATATTGAGCTCTCAGAAAAACTAACTATGGCTGGACTCGAGGTTGATCAAATTGCACCGGTGGCTCCTCCATTTGAAGGTTTGGTGGTCGGTCATGTTGTCAGCTGTGGTAAGCACCCCAATGCAGACAAACTGAGTCTATGCGAGGTGGATATTGGTACAGGCGAACTCCAGCAAATTATTTGTGGTGCCCCCAATGTTAAGAAAGATTTAAAAGTTGCTGTTGCAACGGTAGGGTCAGTTCTCCCTAACAAACTCAAAATTAAACGTGCAAAACTAAGAGGCGTAGAATCTAATGGGATGCTCTGCTCAGAGTCTGAAATGGGTATATCAGATAGCCACGAAGGAATCATTGAGCTCGATCCAAAAGCTAAAATTGGTGACAATGTTCGATCTGTTCTTGATCTTGATGATCAAATTATTGAGCTTGATATTACTCCCAACAGAGGTGATTGCTTCAGTGTTCTTGGCGTGGCGAGGGAGGTTTGTGTTAACTATGACCTGTCATTGCCTGAGCTAACTTTTAAAGCTGCTCAAAAAGGTAAAAAATCTTTCAAGTCATCGGTCAGTAATCCTAAAGAGTGCCCAAAGTATTTAACACGTGTGATTGAGGGAGTTGACAACACTGCTTCTACTCCAGATTGGATGGCAAAAAAACTTCAACGTGCTTCTCAGCAGCTTCATTCTCCCATCGTTGATATTACGAATTATGTACTTTTAGAGCTCGGTCAGCCGATGCATGCCTTTGATTTATCTAAGATTAATGGCAATATTAATGTCAGGTCAGCGAAAAAGAATGAAGAGCTCGAGCTTCTCAATGGACAAAACGTGAATCTATCTGAAGATACTCTAGTGATAGCCGATGAAAAATCTGCCATAGCGATTGCTGGCGTGATTGGAGGAATGGGAAGCTCAACACTCGAAAGTTCAACCGAAATTTTATTAGAGGCAGCATTTTTTGAGCCGGTTGCAATCTCTGGTATTGCAAGGTCCTATGGTCTTCATACTGAGGCTTCTCTTCGATTTGAGAGAGGGGTGGACTTCAATATGGCTCACCAGGCGATGGAGAGAGCGACCGAACTTGTCCTTGAAATATGCGGCGGCACTGCATCAGAAATCAACGAGACTGTTGATGAAAAGTCATTGCCTAAACTAGAACCAATTGAAATATCCATTGATAAAATTTCTAAAGTACTTGGATTTGATTTGGATTCTTCATGGGTAGAGTCAAAATTCAAGTTTCTTGATTTTGATTTTAAAAAGAATCAAGATGATTCATGGACGATCATACCGCCAAGTTTTCGTTTTGATATTCGTATTCCAGCAGACATCATTGAGGAGCTTGCTAGGCTTTATGGATACGACAAGATTCCAGTTCAAAGACTCTCTATCAATGCCAATATATCGAAGGCCTCACAAGCTAAAATAACCTCCAATGATCTCTCTAATGCACTAGTTCATAGAGGCTATCAAGAGGTCATTACCTATAGCTTTATTTCTAACGAGATGCATGATTTAGTGGCTCCAGATTCTAAAAAAATCTTACTACAAAATCCAATCTCTGACGACATGGCAATTATGCGCTCAAGTCTATGGCCAGGCCTCATAGATTCTGCAAAATCTAATCTCAGAAGAGGGCACCACAACCTGCGTTTCTTTGAGCTTGGTCTGTGTTTTTCTGGAATAGAGGTTGAAGGTCAGATCCAAAAAATTGCTGGGATTATCTCGGGTAATCGTCACGGCGCACAATGGGCAGGTCAAGATCGAGAGGTTGACTTTTTTGATGTTAAATCCGATGTCGAGGCGCTTTTAAATTTAAGCAAAGAAGTTTTTACGTTTGAGGTAGCTGATCATACAGCCCTTCAGATGGGTCAAACCGCAAAAATAATGAAGGGAGGTAATGAAGTTGGATGGATCGGTGCAATGTCACCAAAACTTCAAAAGAAGCTATCGATGCCAAAAGCCTTTATGTTTGAGCTAACTCAGTCCGAAATAGAGCAAGGCGAGACACCAAGCTACGAGGCTTTTTCATCATTTCAGGCCTCTCAAAGAGATATAGCGATTGTAGTTTCAAAAGAGATCTCTAGTGATGAACTAATCCATTCAATCCGGTCCTTAAAGCAAAATGATTTAATCGAAGTAAACTTGTTTGATGTGTATGAGGGGGAGCATATCGAACAGGGTAGTAAAAGTGTGGCCTTAAATTTAACTTATCAATCGAAAGAAGTTACTCTAACTGATGAACAATTAGCTGAAAAAGTTAGTAAAATAGTAGGTCATTTAGAAACAAAATTTTCTGCTAAATTACGATAATCAAATGTCCCTTACTAAACAAGATATTGCCAACACTCTCGTTAAGAAAACAGATCTCACACAAACTCAAGCATTAGCACTCACTAATCAATTCTTTGAGCAAATCATAGAGACTCTAAAGACGGGTGAGGAAATTAAATTATCAAGTTTTGGAAACTTTGTTGTCAGAGAAAAAACTCCGAGGCCAGGAAGAAACCCCAAGACTGGTGAAGAGGTGATGATTAGTGCGAGAAAAGTGGTTACCTTTAAGGCTGGTCCTAAGCTCAAATTAGCAACCCAAAACGGTAAAAAGTAACCCTAGTCGGTTATTGCGACCATAAAACCTTTTAAAATTGGAATCACAGATTGCATCACAAGATGCTGCTGATTCTCGTCCTCTGTCTTGCCACTGGCAACTCTCTTTTTTATAGATGGGGCGTAGTCATCATCAATTGAAAATGAGGCAAAAAGAAGCTCCATCGATTCATCAGACTCACCCTCGTTTTGAACCAACTCAATATCATAGACTGCGCTCGACTCCTCTGTTTGTTTATTGACAAATAGAATCGTTTCGTTGAAGTGAAGAAAGAAGCGTTCGGCTGGACACTTTGATGATTTTTTTAAATCCAGCTCGCCTTCATTCATAGCACTCGCAATCTGGTCATAATGCTGATCAGTAAGTCTGACATAACGCGTATCCAGATAGTCTCCAAGCTCATTATCGCCTTCGTATTCTTTGATATAGTCAATGAGCTCTTTAAGCATGCGTTTAGGGTTTTAAGATTGAGATCAGAATTTTATCAAAGATTTACTTCGATTTACCAAATTGAATTTGATATATGTCAAAGATAGTAATCGACATTGCAGCAATAATGGGTCCAATAAATAGACCTAAGATGCCAAACTTTATAATTCCGGCAAGAGTTGAGAGAACGGTAATGAGTGTATGGTTTAATGGACTCTGATGTTTCATTGAACTTGAGAGTTTCATAATAATGACGGGTCTCAAAAAATTATCAATAATGGTTCCCGCTATAACTGCACCAAAAATAATAATAATTAAGGCGCTCGTTGGCTCTCCAATGGCAAAAAGATAGATGGAGAGTGGAAGCCATACTAGAACCCCTCCAAGGATAGGAATGAAGCTGGCAAGTGCCATCGCTACACCAAAAAATAATGCGGGTAGGCCAACCATCATGACACCGATTGCAAAAGCAACTCCTTGCGTAATGGCTACAAGAAAAACACTACCAACCAGCGTTAAAGAGAGGCCTGAGAACTGGTTAAGGAGCAGGTCATCTATCTTGTCATCCAGTGGCGAGACTTTCCTAACCTTATCAATAAAGGTGGGTCCATCAACATAAAAGTAGTAGAGTGAAAAGATAGTGATAATAACAAAAAAGATAAACTGACTAGAGAGGCTAGTAATACTTTTAAGGATAATGATTGAAAAATCAGTAACTCCTACAGCGATACTCTCTAGATTATTTCTTAGTGAATTATCAAGGAATTCTCGTATCGAATCTGTGAGAGGAAGACCCATAATAATTTCATCCGTAATTCTATTTATTTCGCTGAGCTGAAAGTCACTCTGAAGTTTATTTATCAGCGCTGTTGTCTCGATACCACTAACAAGAAGAATATATCCAAGAGGCAGTATTAATAGAATAGTGACTGCGAGCGTCATGATTAGTGCCGCCATATTTTTTGACCTGTTCTCAGAGAGTCTACTAAAGGGGCCATAAGTTGAGATGCAGATTAATAGCGATAGGAAGAGGTAAGCAATGAATGGAGTGAAAAGCCAAACAATGGCTAGAATGGATAAAGCTAGAAGTATTAATACTAGACCATTACCATGACGGTTGTTAACACTTTCAGCCACATAGACTCCTTGAAGTTATCTCTACTTACTGAGATAAAGTATACTATATTGTTTTAAATATTAAACAAAAATACATGGAAACAGCTTATCTTGCCGGCGGATGTTTTTGGTGTGTTGAGGCCATTTTTCAGCGCATAAACGGTATCACTGAACTCAAAAGCGGCTATTGCAATGGCTCCACACAAAACCCGTCCTATGAATCTATATGTACCGGTCAAACAGGTCACGCTGAAGTGGTTAAAATTGATTTTGATGAGAGCATAGTCTCGTTTGAAGAGTTACTAGAGGTCTTTATTGCAACCCATGATCCGACGAGTCTCAATCAGCAGGGCGCAGATAAAGGGACTCAGTATCGCTCAGCCATCTTCTACGTGAACGATTCACAGAAAGAGATTGCAAGCTCAGTGATTGGGAATATTAAAGGAGCAGTCACTGAAATTTCAGAGCTCGATGTTTTTTATCCTGCTGAGAGTTATCATCAAAACTACTTTAACGATAATTTGAATCAACCTTATTGCCGAATGGTTATTTTGCCAAAAATTCAAAAGTACTTTAGAGACTAAGATTTATGGAAGATCAAGAGCTTCTCAGATACTCTAAACAAATCATGTTGCCCCAGGTTGATGTTGAGGGTCAGCAAAAAATCATGGATTCTACTGTGCTTATTGTAGGCATGGGAGGACTTGGGTCTCCAACAGCACTTTACTTAGCAGCAGCTGGTGTGGGCCACATTGTAATTGCTGACTTCGACCAAGTAGAACTATCTAACTTGCAAAGACAAATCATTCACCAGACTAAAGACATAGGTGACGATAAAGTAAATTCTGCAAAAAATAAATTGATAGATTTGAATCCAGAAATCAAAGTCACAATTGCAAATGAGCTCATTCATACTGACAACCTCTCTGACTTAATAAAAGATGTTGATATTGTGTTAGATGGAACGGACAACTTTGAGAGTCGTTTTGAGATTAATAAGGTTTGTGTTGATAATAAAAAACCATTGATTTCTGCAGCTGTGGTTCGATTTGAAGGACAAGTCTCTGTCTTTAAGGGACATGAAAAAAATCTACCTTGCTATCAGTGTCTATACTCGATTGAAGGTGAAGAGAATGAGAGCTGTATTGATAATGGCGTGTTGGCTCCAGTTGCTGGTTTAATTGGAACCATTCAAGCCCTTCAAGCTATCAAGGTTATTTTAAACCTTGGGGATCAGTTAAGTGGCTCTTTGCTTTTAGTTGATGCACTTGACTTAAGCTTTAGAAAGGTCAAAATTGGGAAAGATCCTAAGTGTCCTATTTGTAATTAAAAAAAAAGATTCGCTTTGTATTTAGGAGGTATAAATGATCAATTTTATTAGTATTTTAGTTTCAGTAGGTTTCGGCTATTTGTTTTTTAGAATTGCGAGACCGAAGAATGAATTGTCATCTAAATCCATTTTCTACGGGAGAACATTCTTAGCATGGAGTCTTTTTGCTTCCACTTCGTTTTATATTAGGCCATTTGTAATAGATCAGAATCTTAATAATGTAATCTATTGGTTTATGATGTCTGCACCGTTTGCCATATTTGCTTTTGCTTTTGGCTTTCTTTATGGAAAATTTAGAAAGTAATATCCTAGTTTATTCGGGGCGTAGCGCAGCCTGGTAGCGCACTTGACTGGGGGTCAAGTGGTCGCAAGTTCAAATCTTGCCGTCCCGACCAATTCTGACTGAAATTATAACTTTGGTTCATTTGCACCATCATTTGGTTTAAGTGAGTCTGCAGCTTTTTTCTCGCGCTGGCTGATG
>CALKDH010000084.1 GCA_938086805.1 uncultured PS1 clade bacterium
TTGAAAATAATTTTCAAGCTGCAATTATGGCTCCAACTGAGATTTTAGCTCGCCAACACCTTCAAAACTTTACTCATTATCTTGAGTCTTTAGATATTCAAATTGCCTACCTCTCGGGATCTCAAAACACTCAAGAAAGAAAGGAGCAGCTTAGTCTAATTGAGAGTGGTGAAGCAAAAGTTGTGATTGGAACACATGCTCTTTTTCAAGAAAGTGTCAGCTTTAAAGATTTATCCTTAGTCATTATTGATGAACAGCATAAATTTGGTGTTCATCAAAGACTATCTCTTACAAAAAAAGCACAAACCACTCCACACCAATTAGTCATGACTGCGACGCCAATACCAAGATCATTGACAATGAGTGCGTATGCTGACCTGGACACCTCAGTCATAGATGAATTGCCCCCAGGTCGCCAGGCAGTTGAAACTATTGCATTAAGCAATGCCAGAAGAGAGGAGCTAATTACTAAGATCAGAAAAATCTCAGATGAGGGGCGTCAAATTTATTGGGTTTGCACACTGATTGAGGAGTCAGAAGCACTCAGGGCCGAGTCAGCAGAAAAAACCTTCACGTACCTCAAAGACCACCTTGAAGAATTAACTGTTGTTATGATCCATGGAAAGCTATCAAAGGTAGAGAAAGAAAGCATTATGAAAGACTTTGAAAATGGACTAATCAATCTTCTAGTTGCAACAACTGTAATAGAGGTTGGAGTGAATGTGCCGAATGCAAGCCTGATGATCGTTGAAAATGCTGAGCGTCTTGGCCTAGCTCAGCTTCATCAGCTTCGAGGTCGGGTTGGAAGAGGATCCGAAAAAAGTATCTGTATCCTCATGTATCAATCTCCTTTAAGTGATAATGCCAGGGAGAGACTTGATATTCTGAGACACAGCAATGATGGCTTTATGATTGCTCAAAAGGATTTAGAACTTCGTGGCCCAGGAGAGATTTTGGGAACCCAGCAAACAGGAATTGCCTCCATGAAAATTGCTAACATTATTAGAGACGCTTATCTCCTTAAAGAAGCAGGCTATTACTCTTCGAAAATGCTCGAAGCCAGCCTAGAGAGTCAAAATGCATTGATAAATCGTTGGATTGATGAAGAAAAGACGCATTATTTTGATGCATAATTTTTTTTGAATTTAATAAAAACTTAGATTCTTGTAAAATACATCGCTTATGTTCAACCCAGACAAATTTAATTGGCGAATCTTTGATCCAAAAGAATACATACCAACCTATGTGGGTATTTGGTTATTAGATAGCATGTCTTTGACATACAAACTAAAAGATAAATACAATGACTTTGAAGTGAACGTAATCTCTCAAAAAGCGAGCACCCCTTTTCAATGCGAATTTCAACTTTTAGGCTCTAATCAAAATCAAGAAATTATTGTAAGAGAGGTTGAACTTCTAGGAAATCAAAAACCTGTTGTTAATGCTCGCTCACTGATTCCGCTCACTGAAGACACTAAAGATATTTTAAAAATTGGATCTAAACCTCTTGGTGAAATTTTATTTGATGATCCTAAAATAAAGCGCGGTCACTTAGAGGTAGGTAGTTTTGAAAATTCATGGGCAAGGCGCTCAACATTTACCATAGGTAAAACGAAACTTCTTGTAACAGAGATATTCTTGGAGTCATTGTATGCGTGACAATTTGTTTGATAAAAAAATTGATATTGCTGATTTTCGTTTTGATAAAGAGGTTGTCAAAGTTTTTGATGACATGGTCAGAAGGTCAGTCCCAGGATATGATTCAATGATCCAGATGATTGGACTTTGTGCAAGAATATATGGTCAAGACAATACGAACTATTACGATCTAGGATCATCAACTGGTGCAATAACACTATCGTTGGCACTTAATAATAAAAGTAAGAATAATCAGTTTTTTGCCGTCGATAACTCTGAGGAAATGATTAAAGAGTGCAAGAAAAACCTCAACAAAAAAGTAGATAATCTTCAAGCAATTTGTGATGACATTAATCAAGTTAAAATTCAAAATGCGGCAATTGTTGTTCTCAATTTAACACTTCAATTTATCGATGTAAAACTACGCTCAATTCTGATAAAAAAGATTTACGAGGGTTTAAACCCTGGTGGCATTCTAATCATTAGCGAAAAGGTTCACTTTGATGATGAATTGACTCAAAATCATATTACAAAGCTTCATTTGGATTTCAAGAAAGAGAATGGATATAGCGAACTTGAGATTGCAAATAAACGTCAAGCAATCGAAAATGTTCTCATAACTGAAACAAAAGAAGACCATCTTAAGCGCTTGCGAGATTGTGGCTTTAAGGAGACTAGCTGCTTCTTTCAGTGCCTTAACTTTGTTTCTTTTTTATCTGTAAAATAAATAGAGTTATTTTTTCGCCATCAGGCTGGGTTTAATATGTTATTAATGATCGACAACTATGACTCATTTACTTATAACTTAGTTCAATATTTTGGTGAACTAGGCCAGGAGGTTATTGTTCATAGAAATGATCAAATTACGGTTTCAGAAATACAAAAGTTAAATCCTAAATATATTGTTATTTCTCCTGGCCCATGTACTCCGAATGAAGCAGGAATTTCATTAGAGCTTATAGAAAAATTAGCCGGAAAATTTCCAATACTAGGGGTTTGCCTTGGTTTCCAAGCCATTGTGCAGTCCTTTGGTGGGAATATCATTGGCGCTCAAAAAATTATGCATGGAAAAGTTTCTCCTGTCCATCACACCGCTAAAAGTGTTTTCAAGGGGCTCAAGAACCCCCTCAATGCAACTCGATACCACTCCTTAGTGGCTGAAAAGAGCTCCTTACCGGAATGCTTTGAAATGACAGCCTGGACTAACACAGAGTCTGGCGAATTAGAAGAAATTATGGGGGTGCGTCATAAAACTCATCCCATCGAGGGTGTTCAATTTCACCCAGAATCGATTCTGACTGAGCACGGACACCAAATGCTTGATACTTTTTTACAGGACAATAAATAATTATGGAATTCATTCAATTTTTACAAAGCGAGCTATTACTTACTGGAACATTATTTGCTCTGATTATTTTATTAATCGTCAATATCTACAGCGAAAAGTATAGAAAGTATCAAGTGGTAGATACTAATGGGGCAGTTTCTCTGATGGATGATGATGAACTCATTATTCTCGATGTGAGAGAGGAAAAGGAGCGATCTGTTGGATTTCTTACTAATGATCTTAACATTCCAATGGGTCAAGTGAAAGCAAAGATGGACTCACTTGATAAATCTAAAAATATCCTAGTGTATTGCAAAAGTGGGACAAGGTCTGATCGCATTGCAGATATTCTTTCAAAAAATGATTTTCAAAAAGTATCTAGCTTGAAGGGTGGTTTTAATGCCTGGCTCAAGGCTGACCTACCGATACAAAGATAAGCAAAATGAAAAACTCCCTTACTATCATTGGAGCTGGCGCATGGGGAAGCGCACTAGCGATTGCTCTGAGTGATAAATTTGATACCATTTATCTGATTTCGAAAGACAATGAGAACAACAAGACTCTTGGTTATCAGCATCCAGCCCTATCAAAACCATTCAGCAATAACATTAAGATTGACTCAAGCTATACTGTCATTCAAAGATCAATAGCTGTCCTCATTGCTACTCCAAGCTCATCCTTCTCTGATGTAATCAATGCCATTAAAGGTGATATAGGTCAAATTCCCCTTGCATGGGTATCAAAGGGCTTTGACCCAGTTAGCGGAAACCTCCTTCATCAAACCTTTAGCAAGCAAATGAAGAACCACCATCCTTGCGTTATTTCTGGCCCTACTTTTGCAGCTGAAATTGTTGAAAAAAAGCCTGCTGCCATTGTTGTGGCATCTAAAGATAAAATCACACGAGAATTTTGGTCTAACATTATTCAGACTAAAACGCTTCGTGCTTACACAAATTCAGATATTGTCGGAGTCCAGGTTGGAGGGTCAGTTAAAAATGTTCTCGCTATAGCTGCAGGAATTGCAAGTGGACTTGGTTTTGGTGCGAATACTCAAGCAGCATTAATTACGAGAGGGCTGGCTGAAATGACTAGAATGGGGGTTGCGTTAGGAGCAGATAAATTAACATTTCAGGGTCTGTCCGGAATTGGTGATCTTGTCCTCACCTGCTCTGATGACTTGTCAAGAAACAGACGCTTTGGAAAGGAACTTGCAAAAAATGTTCCTTCAGATAAAGCCTTAAAGAACATTAATGCGACAGTTGAGGGCTATAAAGCACTTAAGTTAGTCCTAAAGTTGGCAGAAAAATATGAGGTAGAAATGCCAATATGTGAACATGTTTTTAAAGTTACTGAAGGTAAGATTACTCCTAAAGATGCTGTTACTGAACTGCTCTTAAGAAAGCCCAGTGATGAGTAAATAATTTTTAGATACATTATTAACGCATCAATATGAGCTTAAATAATAGACAAGCTAGTACTACTGAAAAAATTCAAAAACAAGATTTAAGAATCCTTCTTAAATTATCTTCCTTTATAAAGCCATATAAAAAAATTGCAATGATTGCCTTTATTGCACTTATTATTACTTCTCTATCATTTCTCCTTTTTGGTCAAGGCATTAAATTGTTTATTGATGAAGGCATCTACACGCTTCAAAATAGGCAATTAATAATTATTTCGGTTGTTTTAATCACTTTAGTGATGGGCACTTTTTTTAGGTTCTATTTTGTATCATGGATTGGTGAGAGAGTGAGTAACGACGTCCGTTTAGCAGTATTCAATCACCTATTGACACTCCACCCCCATTACTTTGAGATGAATCGAAGTGGAGAAATAAATGCACGCTTGACTACAGATACTACATTATTACAGTCCATTTTTGGATTTTCAATCTCAATGGCTTTAAGTAGCGTCCTTTTGTTTTTTGGCGGATTAGTTATGATGCTCATTACTAATTTAAAGCTTGCCTTAATTGTCCTGATCACTGTTCCAGTCATTCTTCTTCCAATGGCGATCTATGGTCGTCGTTTACGAGCCCTTTCGCGCAAGAGTCAAGATACTGTTGCAGACATTGGCACCTATGCAGGTGAGATTGTTCAAAATATTAAAGTAGTTCAAAGCTTCACTCGTGAACCTGAGGAATCTATAGCATTCAAAAATGAGGTTGAAAAAGCTTTCAGCGCTGCGAAGAGAAGAATTATGCAGAGCTCATTACTTATAGCCGCAGCTATGATTCTCGTATTTACCGGACTTGGTGCAATGATTTGGTTCGGTGCAAAAGATGTCACAAATGGCGATATATCAGCTGGCGAGCTAGCCTCCTTT
>CALKDH010000085.1 GCA_938086805.1 uncultured PS1 clade bacterium
AATTCTAACTGATCCTTCATATTGTCAGCAGATAGTTGCTTTAACTTATCCACACATTGGTAACACTGGAATAAATATTGTTGATGAGGAATCTTCTAATGTCTATGCTTCAGGTCTAATCATCAGAGACCTTCCTCTTGCACAAAGTAATTGGCGCTCAGAAATGAGTTTAGATAATTACCTTTCAAGTAATAACATTGTTGCCATATCAAACATTGATACAAGATCTCTTACAAGGCATCTTAGAATTAATGGAGCACTCAAAGGCTGCATAATGGCTGGAAATTCAATCGACTCAGATTTAGCAATCCAGTACGCAAAAGATTTTAATGGACTTAAAAATATGGATCTTGCAAAAGTGGTTTCAACTACTAAAACTTACTCCTTCAATCAAGGTACATTCGATATAACAGATGCCACTTTTAATAAAGAGCCTTCTAAATTTAAAGTAGCTGTGTATGACTATGGAGTTAAGAAAAATATTCTAAGGATGCTGGTTGATAGAGGATGCGAACTGACAGTTTTTAATGCACAATCCTCACTTGATAACCTACTTGCTAATAATCCTGATGGTGTCTTTCTCTCTAATGGTCCCGGAGATCCTGAGCCATGCGACTATGCAATTCAAAATATTAAAGAATTACTAGAGAAGAATATTCCTATCTTTGGAATATGTCTCGGCCACCAACTTTTATCCCTTGCTTCTGGGGCCAAAACTGAAAAAATGAAGTTTGGTCATCATGGTGCAAATCATCCTGTCCAAGATTTAAATTCTAAAAGAGTAATGATTACCTCTCAAAATCATGGCTTTGCTGTCTCAGAAAAAGACTTGCCCGAATCGATTGAGATCACCCATCGCTCATTATTCGATCAGACTATCCAGGGTATAAGAATTAAGAATAAACCAGCATACAGTTTTCAAGGCCATCCAGAGGCATCACCTGGGCCACACGACGTGAGTTACTTATTCGATGAATTTATAGAACTTATGAAACAATGAATCTTAATCTTTCATTTAATTTTAGTTAATCATGCCTAAAAGACAGGACATTAAAAGTATTCTAATCATTGGTGCAGGACCAATTGTAATTGGACAGGCCTGTGAGTTTGACTACTCTGGTGCTCAGGCCTGTAAGGCCCTTCGTGAAGAGGGTTACAGGGTAATTCTGGTTAATTCAAACCCTGCTACCATTATGACTGATCCTAAAATGGCTGATGCAACCTATATCGAGCCAATTGAGTGGAAAACTGTTGAGAAAATCATTGAAAAAGAAAAGCCGGATGCACTTCTTCCAACGATGGGGGGACAAACAGCTCTTAATTGTGCATTAGATCTCGATCGACATGGAGTTCTAGAAAAACACAGTGTTGAGATGATTGGTGCAAATAAACAGGCAATAGATAAAGCTGAAGATAGAGAGTTATTTCGCCAAGCAATGCTCAAAATTGGTCTCGATATGCCTAAGGCAGCCATTGCACATTCACTTGAGGATGCATTAAAAATTCAAGAAGAGGTTGGCTTCCCAACTATCATCCGACCATCTTTTACAATGGGTGGTTCTGGAGGAGGTGTTGCTTTTAATAAGGAACAGTTTGTTGAAATATGTCAACGTGGTATAGATCTATCGCCAACTAATGAGCTACTAGTAGAGGAATCTATTCTTGGTTGGAAAGAGTTCGAGATGGAGGTTGTCAGAGACAGCAAGGATAACTGCATCATTATCTGCTCAATAGAAAACTTTGATCCAATGGGCATTCATACTGGAGACTCAATCACAGTCGCACCAGCTCAAACGCTGACTGATAAAGAGTATCAGATTATGCGCAACGCTTCACTTATGGTACTCAGAGAGATTGGGGTTGATACTGGAGGCTCAAACGTCCAGTTTGCTGTTAATCCTGATAACGGCAGACTAACAATTATTGAAATGAACCCAAGGGTCTCCAGGTCATCAGCTCTGGCATCAAAGGCGACAGGATTCCCTATAGCCAAAGTAGCAGCAAAGCTTGCTGTGGGATATACACTTGATGAGCTTGATAACGATATAACTGGGGGAAAGACCCCAGCATCATTTGAGCCTTCAATTGATTATGTGGTTACTAAGATTCCAAGATTTGCTTTTGAAAAATTTCCTCAGGCAGATGACAGGTTAACAACTCAAATGAAGTCAGTTGGCGAAGTCATGGCAATGGGCTCTACATTTCAGGAATCTCTTCAAAAAGCCCTCAGAGGCCTAGAGACAGATAAGTCTGGCTTAGACCCAATTGTTGATATTACTGCTGATGACTCCAAAGCAAAAATAAGAAGTGAGCTTCTCTCTGCTGGTGCTGAAAGAATATTTTATTTAGCTGACGCGTTCAGAATGGGGATGACCGTTCAAAATGCATTCGATCTTTCAAAAATTGATCCATGGTTTTTGACTCAAGTTGAGGATATTGTTTTGTCAGAAAAAGCAATCGAAGGAAAAAAGATTGGTGAAATTCAAGCTGAAACCATTAAAAATCTGAAGCAAAAGGGGTTTTCAGATAAGAGACTCTCAGAGATATTAAATTGTACTGAAGAGACCTTTCGTAAGAAAAGGCTTGAGCTAGATATCAAGCCTGTTTTTAAAAGGGTAGATAGCTGTGCAGCTGAATTTGATACTGAAACTGCTTATCTTTACTCAACTTACCAGTCTGAATGTGAAGCAAACCCGTCAGATAATAAAAAAATAATGATCTTAGGTGGAGGTCCCAACAGAATAGGACAGGGTATTGAGTTTGACTATTGCTGCGTGCATGCATCCCTAGCGCTTCAAAAAGTTGGCTATGAAACAATTATGATCAACTGTAATCCAGAAACGGTCTCTACCGACTATGATGTCTCAGATAGGTTGTATTTTGAGCCACTGACACTTGAGGATGTTCTGCAGGTTATCGATATTGAGAAGCCTGAAGGCATTATTGTGCATTATGGCGGTCAGACTCCTCTTAAGCTTGCTCGAGCACTTGAGAAGAGTGGTGCAAATATTATTGGGACTAGTCCTGAATCTATTGATTTAGCAGAAGAT
>CALKDH010000086.1 GCA_938086805.1 uncultured PS1 clade bacterium
AAGCTGGAAAGCCTTTGTTAATTATTGCAGAGGATATTGAAGGTGAAGCGCTTGCGACGCTCGTGGTTAACAATATGCGAGGAATTGTAAAAGTAGCCGCTGTTAAAGCTCCAGGTTTTGGAGATCGCCGCAAAGCAATCCTCGAAGATATTGCGGTTCTAACTGGTGGTACAGTAATCTCTGAAGAAGTTGGTTTATCCCTAGAAGGTATTACTGAAGACCAATTAGGCACAGCTAAGCGAGTAGAAATTGGAAAGGATAACACGACTGTGATTGATGGCGCTGGCGCTAAAAAGAATATCTCTGCAAGAATTGGACAAATCAAAACTCAAATTGATGCAACCAGCTCAGACTACGACAGAGAAAAACTCCAAGAGCGTTTAGCAAAACTTTCAGGTGGAGTAGCAGTTATTAAAGTAGGTGCTGCAACCGAAGTCGAAATGAAAGAGAAAAAAGATCGTGTTGATGATGCACTTCATGCAACACGTGCTGCTGTTGAAGAAGGCGTTGTTCCTGGAGGTGGTGTAGCATTTGTTCGTGCAATCGCATCACTCGATAAAGTGAAGGGTGATAATAGCGATCAAGATGTTGGTATCTCTATTTGCAGACGCGCTTTAGAGGCCCCATTAAGACAAATTGTAACCAATGGTGGCGGTGAAGCCTCTGTTGTTTTAAATGAAGTCTTAAAAGGTAAAGGTAACTATGGATACAATGCTGCAACTGAGGATTATGGAGATATGCTTAAAATGGGTATTTTAGATCCAACTAAGGTATCTCGTGCAGCTCTTCAGCATGCTGCAAGTATCTCAGGCCTGATGATCACAACAGAAGCTATGGTAACTGATATGCCACAAGATTCAGCTCCTGCAATGCCTGATATGGGCGGAATGGGCGGCGGTATGCCAGGCATGATGTAAATCTGCTGATTTAAAGAAAAAGCCCCATTTTTTGGGGCTTTTTTTTGGTATTATGATTGCCAATTTAACCTTTCCTCAACTATGTCAAATTACGATGCATCCTCGATAGAAGTTCTAACTGGCCTGGAGCCAGTCAAAAAACGTCCAGGAATGTATACAGACACTGAAAATCCAAACCATCTTGCTCAAGAAGTTATTGACAATAGTGTTGATGAGGCTGTCTCTGGATACGCCACTCAAATTAACGTTACGCTCCACAAAGACAACTCAATGTCAGTTGAAGATAATGGTAGAGGCATACCCATCGACATTCACCCAAAAGAAGGCACTCCAGCTGTTGAAGTTATACTAACAAAACTTCATGCAGGTGGAAAATTTTCCAATGATTCATATCAGTTTTCTGGCGGTCTTCATGGTGTCGGAATTTCAGTTGTCAATGCCCTTTCAAGCTCTATTGAAGTTTGGATCAAAAGAGACGCTAAACAATACTTTATGAAGTTTGAATCTAGCGTTAAGTCAAATGATTTGGAAGAAATTGGAACTGTAGGAAAGAGAAACACAGGAACATTAATAAAGTTTATGCCTGATGCACAATTCTTTGATTCAGTTAAATTTTCTATAAAAAAATTAAGACATAATCTAAGATCTAAAGCCGTACTATGCCCTGGTCTTGAGGTTAATTTTAAGAATGAAATTGATGAAACTGATGATAAATGGCTTTTTAAAGATGGTATTAAGGACTATCTCCAAGCCTCTCTAGATGGGCTAGAGTGTATTCCAAGTATTCCCTTTGTTGTGTCGTTTAAAACCAAGGAGGAGCAGCTTGATTGCGCTCTTACTTGGACTGAAAACACAAGCAATACAACCACAGAAAGCTTTGTCAACCTAATTCCTACCATTGGTGGTGGAACTCATGTAAATGGGCTCAGATCTGGGCTAACCGATGCGCTTAAAGAGTTCTGTGAGTTTAGAAATTTATTACCAAAAAATATTAAACTAACCCCTGATGATGTTTGGCAAAAAATTGCATTTGTTTTATCAATCAAAATCCTTGATCCACAATTTTCTGGACAAACAAAAGAAAGGCTTTCATCCAGGGAATGTGCTTCATTTGTCTCTGGTGTTGTAAAAGACTCATTTAGCCTGTGGCTTAACCAACATACAGATATCGCTGAAAAAATTGCGGAATTAGCTATTCTTAATGCCCAGTCAAGGTTAAAGACTGCCAAAAAAGTTGTCAGAAAGAAAATTGTTAGTGGGCCTGCCCTTCCAGGAAAGCTCTCAGATTGTACGAGCTCTGACCTAGAACAAACAGAGGTTTTTTTAGTTGAAGGAGACTCTGCTGGAGGATCAGCAAAACAAGCTAGAGATAAAGATTATCAAGCTATCCTTCCATTGAGAGGAAAGATCCTCAATACCTGGGAAGTAGACTCCTCTCAAGTTCTAGCCTCCAATGAAATTCATGATATAAGTGTTGCAATAGGACTAGAACCCGATAATAATGATCTTTCTGGTTTAAGGTATGGAAAGATTTGCATCTTAGCTGATGCTGACTCAGATGGACTCCATATAGCGACTTTAATCTGCGCATTATTTGTGAAGCACTTCCCTAAACTGGTGAGTCAAGGGCATGTTTATGTTGCGATGCCTCCACTCTATCGAATCGATGCTGGGAAACAAGTATTCTATGCACTGGATGATTTAGAAAAAAATCAAATTGAAGCGAAGTTAACTAAAGAAAATAAACGACAAAAAATTCAAGTACAGCGTTTTAAAGGACTTGGAGAAATGAATCCAAAGCAGCTTCGTGAAACCACAATGCAACCAGATACGAGAAGGTTGATTCAACTAACGCTGAACCACCCTCTTCAAATTTCAGAAACGATGGATATGTTGCTGTCCAAAAAAAGAGCGTCAGACCGAAAGTCCTGGCTTGAAACAAAAGGCAACCTAGCCAATGTCTAAAGCTGTAATTCTTTTGTCTGGTGGATTAGACTCAACAACGGCTCTTGCGATAGCTAAGGAACAAAACTATGATTGCTATGCTCTGAGTTTTGATTATGGGCAAAAACAAAGATCTGAGCTAGAATCATCGATTTCAATTGCTAAAAAATCTAATGTGATTGAGCATAGGATTATGAAAATTTCTTTGAGTGATATTGGTGGTTCAGCATTAACTGATAAAGCAATCGATGTACCTAAACATGTAGAAAGTGAAGAAATTCCAATCACTTATGTCCCTGCTAGAAATACTATTTTTTTATCATTTGCACTGGCCTGGGCTGAGGTAGTCAACTCTCAAACAATTTTTATAGGTGTCAATGCGCTAGATTATTCTGGTTACCCTGATTGTAGGCCAGAATTTATTGAAGCTTTCGAAACTATGGCTAATCTTGCTACAAAGCAATCTGTAGAGGGAAATCGAATTCAAATCAAAACCCCTCTAATAAACATGACTAAGGCAGAAATAATAACAAAAGGCCTGAGTCTCGGAGTTGATTATTCAGAAACCACGAGTTGCTATGATGCTAATGCCTTAGGCGAGGCCTGTGGGGAATGCGATGCTTGTGTTCTTAGAAAAAATGGCTTTAGTAATGCTAATGTAGTTGACCCAACTAGATATCAATAAATATTTAAAAAATTTACGATTTTTGAATGTTTTTGAAGATAAAATGTAAACTTTTAAACAATTTAAGGATTTAACTCAAAATGAGTATTGAAGAAAGAGTACGAAAAGTTGTAAGTGAGCAGTTAGATGTTAGCGGTGAAATTGACAATAATGCCTCATTTATTGATGACTTAGGGGCGGATTCACTTGATACTGTTGAACTTGTAATGTCACTTGAAGAGGAATTTGATACTGAAATTGCAGATGAGGAAGCTGAAAATATTACAACAATCCAACAAGCGATCGACTACATTACCGCAAATACGTAATATTCTTCAAAAAATTGATTAAGGCGTTTACTTTATAAGGGTAACACGCCTTTTTTTATGCTTTTTTTTAATTATTTTTCCTAGACTATTTAAATCTATTATGAGCAAAAGAAGAGTTGTAATCACAGGACTTGGAATTGTATGTCCAGTTGGAAATAATGTTGAGGATGCTTGGAAAAACATCCTAAATGGGGTTTCTGGAATATCTTTAATAGAAAATCTTGATGTTTCTGAATATTTAAGCCCAAAAGAAGCCAAAAAAATGGATGTTTTTATCCATTATGGTATGGCAGCTGGAATACAAGCATTTGAAGATAGTGGACTCGAGGTTAACGAATCCAACGCTGAAAGGATAGGTGTTGCAATTGGTGCGGGTATTGGCGGTATTTCAACTATAGAAAAAACAGCTGATCTTTTTCGTGAAAAAGGACCCAAAAGAATCTCGCCTTTCTTTGTACCCTCCTCCATCATAAATATGGTCTCAGGAAATATGTCAATCAAATATGGCCTTAAAGGCCCAAATTTTGCCATTGTAACTGCTTGCACTACAGGTACTCACAACATTGGAGACGCATCAAGAATTATTGAATATGGGGACG
>CALKDH010000087.1 GCA_938086805.1 uncultured PS1 clade bacterium
TCAGGTGTATTAGGCATATGCTCCATAATATTTACACCAGTATTGAACCATGGCTCACCTGCTTCCATAATAGGAAGTGCAGATGGACGCATAGGACCATAGTTAATCCACTTAGCTTGATCAGCCTGTGCTTGAGTACTAGAAGCATGGACTAGGAAGTGAAGAGCTGCAGCTCTGTTTGGAGCGCCAGCCATCAAGACCAACCATTCCTCTTCAAGAACTTGACCATCCCAGACAGTAACATAGTCAGCACCGTCATTAAGAACAGCACCACCAATACGACCGTTATAGGCTAGTGACATAGAAACCTCACCAGAGTTAACTAGATCCAATGGCTTTGCGCCTGAAGACCAGAAAACTACGTGATCTTTAATTGTATCAAGTTTAGCAAAAGCACGATCTTGTCCTTCTTGAGTATCTAAGACATCATAAATATCAGGAATAGCTACACCATCAGCGTACAAGGCCATTTCAACAATAGCATTAGCCCAAGTATGAACACCACGCTTACCTGGGAACTTCTCTACATCAAAGAAGTCTTGGATAGTAGAAGGCTGCTCACCTGAGAATGTATCCGCTTTGTGGAATGGTACATATGACCACCAAATTTGCGGAACTACACAATCGTTTGGAACGTCAACCAATAAGTCTTCGTCCATTGGAGTGCCATCAGGTGCAGGTAAGAATATGCTTCGATCTAGCTCTTCAAATAACCCTTCGTCACAACCTGTTCTAGCTTGAGATGGAAGAACGTCAACGATATCCCATACAACATTACCAGATTCAACTTGTGCGCGAACTTCACCTAGGCCGCCATTGTAACTGATCATGTTTACTTCTCCACTTGAGTAAGTATCAATGTAGGCTTTTTGTTGTGAAGCTGAGTAGCCACCACCCCAAGAAACCAAAGTTACTGATGCTTGCGCAGCGCCAGCCAACATTGCTGTTGAAATAGCACTTGCAACCAGAGTTTTAGTTATTACATTTTTCATTTATATTTCTCCTTATATTAAATCTAGACTCTATCCATCTAGAGCTAGACAATCCTCCGACATCCAACCGATATTAACTTCTTTGCCCTCTTCAAGACTGACATTACCAATTGAATTTGGAATTTTGACGATAAAATCGTCGTGTCCACACACGCTAAAGCGCGTGCGAATATGGTCGCCATGATAGATTAATTCTTCTACCTTAGCTGAATACGTATTTGGTGTTTGACCTTTTGAAGGTGAAACTAAAATTCTCTCAGGCCTTAGTGATAACGTGGCCCTCTCACCAGCTTTATTGACGTTAACCTTTGAGGCTACAACAATATCACCTGAATCAGTCTTAACTGTGGCTTTGTCGCCATCGATAGATTCAACAGTTCCCATGAGGCGATTATTTTCACCAATAAAGTTTGCAACAAATGCGTTTTCTGGCTTCTCATAAAGGTCCTCTGGAGAAGCGCATTGCTGAACAACACCGTCATCGAATACTGCTATACGGTTTGACATCGTTAGTGCTTCAGTCTGGTCATGCGTAACATACACAACCGTTAAGCCTAATTCTTCATGTAAATGCTTGATTTCATATTGCATTTGTTCTCTCAAGTTTTTATCAAGAGCGCCCAAAGGCTCATCCATCAAAACTAGATCTGGATCAAAGACCAGTGATCTTGCTACAGCAACTCTTTGCTGCTGACCACCTGATAACTGCATGGGACGTCTACTTCCAAATTCTCCAAGCTGAACCATGTCAAGAGCCCGATTAACCTTAGCTTCTCTCTCAGATTTGCCCATTTTTCTAACTTCTAATGGAAATGCTAAGTTCTCAGCAACCGTCATGTGAGGAAAGAGTGCATAATTCTGAAATACCATACCAATACCCCTTTTATGAGGTGGCACATTATTGATTGGCTTATCCTTTAAATAAATTGTTCCATTTGTGGTAGGCTCAAATCCAGCAAGCATCATCAGGCAGGTTGTCTTTCCAGAGCCTGAAGGTCCAAGCATAGTGACAAATTCGCCCTTGGCGACATCTAGGTTGAAATCTTTTACAACTAGAATTTCACCATCATAACTTTTTTGAACATTTTCAAACTTTACTAACGGATCTGAATTACTCATAAATAAACATTTTTTAACGAAATAAAATTCTAGATGAACTTAACCATCTGTCTTTAAGTTATTGAGGATTGAATTTACATCAAACTCATGCTACAAATTTACTTGAATATAAGCTTTTTGTAAAGCAAAAATTGAGCTTAATTCAACAAAACTCTTTACTAACAAATCGCAATATACCATATTGATTAGAGTGAATGTTTCTAATATTGGAACAAATTTAATGTATTTTTTTCAATAATATTAAGAGATTTATTAGAAGTTAGTAAAACTTAATTCTAAAATATGAGAAATATAAACTAAGGGCGGATGGACCACCCTTAGTTTTTGAGAGTTTAAAGCTAGTCTTCTTGCTTTTCACCCATGATAGCACTCAAAATTAGAACAGTCAGGCCACCAGTTGTAATTGCTGAGCTAAAGATACTGCCCATAAGCTTTCCAAATGTACCACCAATATTACTGGCTAAAGCGCCTGCAAACTGAGGTACTAGAAGGACGCCAAGCCCCATGCCGAAAGAAACAGCTA
>CALKDH010000088.1 GCA_938086805.1 uncultured PS1 clade bacterium
TGAGCCAGAGGATATATCAACATTTTGATTTGTTAGTTGCTCAGAATGTGCTGAACAACTTAATAAGAAAACTAATAGTAATGAAAAAAATTTAGTATGGTTGATCAAGAAATACAAAACTTACATAATTAGTTGAATTCAATTGATTTTAAATAGTGCTAAGAAAAAAGATTAATTAAATTAAAATTTCTTTTTAAACGAAAGAATTGATTATGCAAACTTATTCATTTCCGTCACTGACATTATAAATCGAAATATTACCGTCAAAAGCCTCATAATCAAGCTTGTTAGGATTACAACAAATCTCACAATCATAAATCTCAGTATTATTTCCATTAAAAGATGAATCTACTTCTAATAAAACTTCAAATTGCTCAAAACAAAAGAAGCAGGTGATGGATTTATACGTCATCTTTCCAAGGACTTTGACGTACTTTTAATGTTATCAATAAATTTTTTTAAGATTAAAAGGAGTCTTCTCATAAAGGCTAAGATAAACAGGTGTCCTCGTTCTCACAGCTAAAAACATAAATCTCACCCTGATTTTCTATTTGTATGCTTTCAATGTCGCAAAAACTAGATGAATGATATTTTAAGAAATCTGCATCTTGACAATACTCTTCAATGACATCCTCCATATTGCTCACATAAAATTTATCTTTAAGGCCGTTAAGATAAATAAATACAGCAACAAGGATTGGGAAGAGAAGATAAAGAGCTTTCTTCTGCTTTATTACAGACTGGTTGGTTTGATCTTGCGTCCAAGTATTGTTCATTTCAATTATATTTTATGCAATATATTTGAGCATCACGATAAAGTTTCTTATCTGTATTTAATCTGCAGTAAATCTAATAATCAACTCATTATCAAATAAATTCTGATTTGAGGGTAGAGGGATGGGAGATGATCTAAAGACGGCTCTTCTAATTGAATTGCCAAAGGGCTGAGATATGCTTTTTGACATCAGTTGATTTTCATTACTGCCTTTACTACAGCCTAAGATTTTAACTGCCTCAACTGCACCATTATCCGCCTGATTAATTGAAACATCACAAAACCAGCCATTTTCAGCTTTATCGTATTGCCAAAAGGACTTAATTTTTTCCTTAATGGAGTTAAGATATTGTGATCTTTGAGCTTTGAGTTCAGGAGTAATTTCTATATTATTTGTTTGAACCACATCTAAGCCAACCTTACTTTCAAGAGCTTCATTCCTTTTTTTCAATGATTCAATTCGAATACTTTTCTCTTCAGGACTCAGTCTAGACATCTGGCAAATAAAGTTAAGGAGAACCTCAAAGCCAGTATTTGGCTGGTAATACTCCCAAGAGCCGTTGATATCTCTTTCAAGGCCATCGCCTTCAGCCATCGGAAAAGAGTATCTAATACGTTTGACTACTCTAAATCCTTTTAACTTGCAGTCACCTTGGGCATAAGTTTTTTCACTACCTTTTCCCCAAGAGTCTAGATACCACCAATAAATATATCCATCTTTTTCTATTAAAGTATCAAAGTCAATATATAAAGAAGCATTATTGCCAGGTAGTACTTTTGTCCAATCAGCATAGGAGTTAAAGGAAATTAAAACAGAGATAATAATTAATAATTTTTTCATTTTATTTGCACCAATTTATTTTTTTGCCACCCTTGTATTTGTATGCTAGATCTTTATCTAGAAGCTCTTTTTCAAGACTTACTCCATCTATAAATACCTTGGCGACAACTCGAAAGTATTTACCTCTTTGGATTTCATTAAGCTTAATTTCTTTTGCCTTACTTAGTTTATTCCTTACAAAGTCTCTTGCTTCTATAGCTAAATCTTTTTCATATTGACACTTCCCATTGATCTCTGGGGTATCAACCCCTTCAAGCCTAACAGGAATATTTTTTCCTACTATGGGTGAGAGAGAGTCAATATCTACTCTAAAAGTATCACCGTCATAAACACTTATGACTTTAGTTACAATGACAGAGCCATACTGGGTTTTAGCGAGTGAAGGTAAACTACAAAGACAAAGCGCTAAAAGTATGCAAAAATTGTATTTCATTTCGTTAACACAAGCTTGTTATTAAACATTACAATTTATTTTTTAATTTTTTGATTTTATCCAACTATTTAAAAGATACAATGCTCTTCATTAAAACTCTATTGATTCTTCATAATTGATAAAAAATTAATTAGTACAATTCGACTTTATTTACTAACTTACTATTATTCAGATGATTAAATTAAAACCTCTTTCTAAATCTGTTTTTGTTGTCTTAAGTGCTGTCTTAATGTTTTCTTCCCCTTCCTCAGCTGATGAAGATAACTATTCACCTCTAGATTCGCCTTCTTTTTTTGAAGGGTTAAACACTTTTACTGCGGTTTTTTCTCAAATCAAACAGATGTATGTTGATGAGATAGACGATGAAACCCTTTTTAATAATGCTATCAGAGGCCTAATTGAGGGATTAGACCCACATTCAAGCTATCTTGAGCCAGTTGACCAATCTAAGGTTAGTGAGAGCACTATGGGCAAATTTGGAGGCCTTGGTATCGTGATTGGCACAAAGGGTGATTACATTGAGGTTGTCTCCCCTATTGATGATACGCCTGCATACAGAGCTGGCCTTAAGGCTGGTGATATAATTTTACAAATTGGTGATCAAAATGTTAGCCAGATTAACCTTGAGGAAGGCGTGAAATTAATGAGGGGCGCACCTGGTACAACAATTAAGCTCACAATTGGTAGACCAGATATAGCTCCTTTTGTTGTAGAGATTACGCGTGAGATCATTACAGTCACCTCTGCTAAAGGGCTACTTCTTGAGGAAGGTATTGGTTATCTTAGAATCGCTCAATTTCAAAGACCTACAGCTGAGGTCGTAGAAAAGATTATCGGAGACCTAGTCGAGAAGAATGAGGCTGATCTTGATTCACTCATTATCGACTTAAGAAATAATCCTGGTGGCCTCTTGGATTCATCGATTGATATTTCAAACTTGTTTATTGATGAGCCTGGTATTGTTGTCTATACAGAAGGTAGAACGCCAAGCTCAAACATGTCTTTCCCAACCAAGCCAGGTGACATATTGAATGGTGCGCCTATCGTAGTTCTGATGAATGTCGGCTCAGCCTCAGCCTCAGAGATTGTAGCTGGAGCACTTCAGGATCACAAACGTGCAATTATTATGGGTGAGGAGTCTTTTGGTAAAGGCTCTGTTCAGTCAATGATGGGCTTACAAGATGGCTATGGTCTTAAATTAACCACAGCAAGATATTTCACACCTTCAGGAAGATCTATCCAAGCAACAGGGATAGCGCCTGATATTGCACTTGATAACATCTCGTTAAAGGATGAAGAGGAAGAGTCTATTGATTTTAGCTCTCAAGAGAAAGATCTTAAAAACTCTTTGTCGGCTCAGGATGAAGAAGAGCCTGCCATAGAAAATCCTACTGAGTTGACACCTGAAGAAATTTTAAAGTCTCAGGAAGAGATAACGGATGCACGTGACCAGGAGTTTGTAGATCTTTTAATGGAAGACTACTATGTTCATGAAGCAGTCAACGTGTTGAAAGCGTTAAAGATTTATAATAAGAAATAACTCTAAAGCCCTCTTTCCAAAAAAGGAGGGCTTTCATTAATTGAAGCCACCAATTCTGCTAAATTGCATTGTATTGTAGTTCCAATCCCAGTGCATCCAAATGCCAATGGCTCTTCCAATAATATACTCTTCTGGAACAAAGCCCCAAAATCTTGAATCACTACTATGGGCGCGGTTATCACCCATTACAAAATAGTGCCCTTCTGGAATAGTGATTTCTGGAATTCCCTTAGACTGACCACTTGGTTTAAGAAGTATTTCGTGTGGCAATGAATCGACTACCTCTTGGACAAGTTCATAATTATTCATAGCCTTTCCAGAGTCAACGCCAAGATATGGTCCAATGTTATTCATTTCTAATATTTCACCATTAATAACTAATTGATCGTCACTATAAGAAATAACATCGCCCGGAGTTGCAACAATGCGCTTTATAAAATCAACACCAGAGTAGCCAGGATTTTTTTCATAATTTGGATATCTAAAAACAATAACATCACCCCTGTTTGGTTTAGAGAATTCGACAAGCTTACTGTTTGTAATTGGGAGTCTGAAGCCATAGTCAAATTTGTTAACCACTATGAAGTCTCCAGTCAAAAGTGTTGGCATCATTGAGTTTGATGGAACACGAAAAGGCTCAAAGATAAAACCTCTAAACACAAACACTAAAAGCAGGACTGGAAAAAGCTCAATCGACCATTGCACAAGTTTAGGTCTGTGACTGTACTTTTCAGACTTTGAAAACTTTAAAAAGATTAAAAAATAGGCTATTTTTCCAAATTTAGATTTTTCTTGAACTGCGCCAGAAGCCGAACTACTCGCTTCTTTTGACATAAAAAGATCAATTAAAACAATGATAATGGCAAGAATCATTGCAATAAAGAGCCAAGATAAGACGTCCCAGGCAAAGAAAGGCTCCGCGTTTTTTAACACTGCTTCGTATATAGACATAGAATCAAGCTATTTTTTTAAAGGGCGTATTATATCAACCTAGTGCTCTAATTGCTTGCTATAGTGTTTAGCCTGTTTGTGTAATCTTCATTCCAATTGAGTTTGCCAATTCAATAAAATTTGGAAAAGAAGTTTTAACGTTATCAACACCCTCAATCTCTATGTCAAATTTTGATCTAACAGAGGCAATTGCGAAAGCCATAGAGATTCTATGATCGTGATGAGACTTGATGGAATTGGTTTGTTTTTTGAACTCTCCACCTGAAATACGAATTCCATCTTCCAAAACCTCATTATTTATTCCCAGCGAGGTAAGCCCATCAGCCATAACCTGTATTCGATCAGACTCTTTTACTCTGAGCTCTTTTGCTCCAGTAAGGATGGTTTCACCTTCAGCACAGCTTGCGGCAATAAACAAAACAGGAAATTCATCTATTGCGAGTGGCACAAGATTTTCAGGAATCTCAATACCTTTAAGTCTTGAAGAAGTTACCTTGATATCTGCAATAAGCTCTCCTGCTTGAAGCCTTTCATTGCTTAACTCAATATTTCCACCCATTAATTTGAGAATATCAATAACGCCTGTTCTGGTTGGATTTATATTGACCGAATTTAGATGTATGCTCGAGTTTTCAGAAATACATCCTGCAACCATAAAAAATGCAGCAGAGGATATATCACTCGGCACTTCAATCTCACAGCCTTTTAACGTTCCACCGCCCAACAGAGAAATCTTATTGGGGGATGATATGACATCATATCCAAAGCCTTTAAGCATTCTTTCAGTATGGTCTCTTGAAATTCCATTCTCTATAATTGAAGTTGTGCCTTCACTATATAGACCTGCCAACAGCAGGCAGGATTTAATTTGAGCTGAGGCCACAGGCAAAGTGTATTCAATAGCAGATAATTGTTTACCACCTTTGAT
>CALKDH010000089.1 GCA_938086805.1 uncultured PS1 clade bacterium
GTTACCTCAAAACTCACTGGAAGCCCAGTAGATACAGCTCTTCCTCTGAACTCATTCTTTCGAATAATTTTAGACTCAAAAGCACTTCCAACTTCTTCTTTAATCTGCTCTGCTGTTGCTTCACCAATAATTATTCCATGAACTCTTCTAACGAATTTTACTATAGTGTCATCAAATACGTCTCCACCCACCCTGAGTGAGTCAGAATATACGATTCCATTGAGTGAAAGAATTGCAATTTCAGAGGTTCCTCCGCCAATATCAAGGACCATTGCACCTGATGCCTCTTCAATTGCCATACCAGCTCCAAGAGCTGCTGCCATTGGCTCTTCTATTAAATATACATCTCTAGCGCCAGCACCAACTGCACTCTCTTTAATGGCTCGTCTCTCAACTTGAGTTGCGCCACAAGGAACGCAGATTAGCACTTTTGGGCTTGGAGAGAAGAAACCAGACTTTAAGACCTTCTTCATAAAGAACTGAAGCATCTTCTCAGTTACCTTAAAATCCGCTATCACGCCATCTTTCATTGGCCTTATGGCCTCAATAGCACCAGGGGTTCTACCCAACATATTCTTTGCTTCTTGACCTACTGCAATTACAGATGATTCTGATGCTCCTTTTTCGTGTCTAAGTGCTACTACAGAGGGTTCATTAAGTACAACTTTGCCATCCATATAAATGAGAGTATTTGCTGTACCTAGATCGACAGAAAGATTTTGGCCTGTGAATAAATTGAACATAAGGGGGTTCCTAGCAAAAAAATTAAAATGTTTAGAGGTTATAATATAACCTGAATGCCCTCTTTAGACAATACCAAAGCCTAAATAAATATGATTATCAAGCAAGAACATTTAATAGAAAGTATTCATTCTGCATTGCAGTATATTTCATATTACCACTCTCCTGATTTTATTAGTGCAATGGTTTCTGCATATGAAAGAGAGACCAGTCAGAGTGCTAAAAATGCAATAGAACAAATTTTGATTAATTCGAAGATGTGTGCTCTTGGAAAAAGACCGATCTGCCAAGACACCGGAATTGTGAATGTTTTTGTTGAAGTTGGCATGAGTGTTGATTGGGATTGTGAGTTAGAGCTTGAAGATATGATTAATGAGGGTGTGAGAAGAGCTTACAACGAGCCTGATAATCGTCTAAGAGCCTCAATAGTGAGAGATCCTTTGTTTTCTAGAGTCAATACCCAAGACAATACACCAGCAGTGATTCATACTAAGTTAGTTAAAGGTGATAAGTTAGAGATTACTGTGGCTGCAAAAGGAGGGGGTTCAGAAAATAAATCTAAATTTACAGTTCTTAATCCTGATGATAATCTTACAGACTGGGTATTAAGGACGATTCCATCGATGGGCGCAGGTTGGTGCCCTCCTGGAATGATTGGTATTGGTGTAGGAGGGACTGCAGAAAAAGCGATGTTGATGGCTAAAGCATCTCTAATGGAGCCAATAAATATCAATGACATTAAGGCTAAAGAAAATCAAAGTGATTTAGAAAAATTAAGGATTGATTTATTTGATAAGATTAATGAATTAGGAATTGGCGCACAGGGTCTTGGTGGACTAACAACAGTTTTGGATGTTAAGATTAATGATTATCCTACTCATGCAGCCTCTCTGCCTGTTGCGATGATTCCAAATTGCGCCTCAACGAGACATGTCCACTTCTCTTTGGATGGATCTGGTGTTGCCGAATTACCTGAAGTTGATTTAAGCCTCTATCCACAGCTTGCAATGGATGTTTCCAAATACAAAAAGGTTGATCTAGACAGTTTGACCCAATCAGAAATGGATGAATGGAATATTGGGGACACGCTTCTTTTATCTGGAACCATTATTACTGGAAGAGATGCTGCTCATAAGCGTCTCAAGACTATGATTGAGAGTGGAGAGGGGCTCCCAAAAGGTGTCAATTTTGAGAAAAAATTTATTTATTATGTTGGCCCTGTAGATGCTGTTCGAGATGAAGTAATTGGGCCTGCTGGACCTACAACTTCTACACGAATGGATAAATTTACTGATTTGATATTAGAAAATACTGGACTCTTTGGAATGATTGGAAAAGCTGAAAGGGGTCAGGCGACAGTTGAGAGTATCAAAAAGCACCAGGCAAGTTACCTAATCGCAGTTGGGGGCGCTGCTTATCTAATTTCTAAATCTATTAAAAAAGCCAAGGTTGTAGCGTTTGAGGAGATGGGTATGGAAGCAATCTATGAGATGGAAGTCAAAGATATGCCGGTGACTGTTGCAGTTGATACTGACGGAGAGAACATCCATAAAGCACTTAACAATATTCCCTTAACATTCAAAGGATAGTTCATAGCGTATAATTTTCCCTGAAGTTGGCTGGATAGTCGCTGGATGCAATTGCATCGAGAGGAAAGTCCGGGCTCCAAAGGGCAAAGTGCTAGTTAACGACTAGGCGTAGTGATGCGACGGAAAGTGCAGCAGAAAATATACCGCCTGCTTTTGCAGGTAAGGGTGAAATGGTGGAGTAAGAGCCCACCGCAAACTTAGTGATAAGCTTGGCAAGGTAAACCCCACTTGGAGCAAGCTCAAATAGGAAGGCATTGGCGCTGCCCGCGTTGTCTTCGGGTAGAGTGCTCAAGATTCTTGGTAACAAGTCTCGTAGATGAATGGCTATCATGGTTTCGACCAAACAGAACCCGGCTTATAGGCCAACTTCAATTCCAACTATTTCTTCTGACTAGGTATATTTGTTTTTGTTTTGCAAGGATTAATTTTTTATTATTAATTATTGCTTAAGGTTATACTGTGGCTTATTTAAAGAAACCCATCAACTATTATGAGTTATTTCTATCTTGCATTAGCAATTGCAGCTGAGGTAGCAGGAACAAGTCTTTTAAAAGCAACAGAAGAATTTACTAAACTAGTTCCAACTACATTTTTAGTCATTTTCTATCTTATGTCTTTTTGGCTTATGACGCTTGCTCTCAGAGACTTACCTTTGGGTGTTGTTTACGCCGTTTGGTCGGGCTTAGGAATATGTTTGGTTGCAGTTATTGGTGCAGTCATTTACAAAGAAATGCCAGATCTTGGATCTATAGTGGGTATGGCTTTAATTATTTCAGGCGTGGTTGTTATGCATTTATTCTCTAAAACTATTCAAAACTAAAGACTATGACTATTGAATCAACAAAATACAACCTATCAGAAGCTCTTAATACAGCCAATGAAAGACCTTCAGTTGGCCTGATTGTATTGAATACGGACTTTACATTTGAGCGTGATTTTGTAAGAATGTATTCAGAGCAAAAACCTAATTTTGACTTTTATTTCAATCGGATACACTTTGCCAATCCAATGACTCCTGAGTCTTTAGCTGCTATTGGCGATGATTTGACTGAGGCTTCAGCAGGAATTCTTCCTAACTATAATCTTGACCTTGTTGTATTTAATTGCACTTCATCATCATCAATAGTAGGAGATGACGCAATAGAAAATGCGATTCAAGAGAGTAAGCCAACTGCCAAGGTGCTCTCCACCTCTCAAGCTGTAGTTGCTAACTTTAAAGAGCGAGGCTTTAATAAAGTTAGTGTTTTAACTCCTTACAGTGAGGAAGTATCCTCTTTGCTGAGAGATTATCTACAAAAAAATGACCTTGAGATTGTTTCTTCAATGTATATGGATATGAGTGATGATAGAGATGTTGCAATGCTTCCAGCGGATGAAATAATTAATGCTGCTAAAGCAGCAATTCATGATGATGCAGATGCAATATTTATATCATGTACAGCTATGAGATCTGCTGAAATTATTCCAGATATTGAGGCCGCAATTGGTAAGCCAGTGCTGACATCTAATCAGGCCACTTTTGATCAAATTTCAAAAATGATAGATAATTTGAATGGCTGAATAAGTAATTGAAAAGGCCTGTAAATCACTGATTATTATTAAAAATTCACATCCAAGTGAATTTTTTTGAACAATTCAGTTCCAAATAAAGAGATAATATTATCATGTACAAACTTGATGAAAGAGACATTCAAATTCTATCTATTCTCCAGGAAGAAGGAAGGATTACCAAAACAGCTCTTGCTGATAAACTGAATTTATCCCTGACACCTTCATGGGATAGACTTCAAAGACTTGAAGAGGCAGGGATAATTGATAGCTATGGGGCTAAACTCTCATCTTCATTTTTAAGTAACTTCCACCTTGTAATTACTGAAGTTGAACTTGAGAGCCACAAACAGGGCGAGTTTGCACGTTTTGAAGAGGCTATCATGGATTTCGATGAGGTGCAGTCATGCTGGTCAGTGGGCGGTGGTTTAGATTACATACTCAAAGTTCTAGTAAAAGATGTTGTTGATTATCAAGAATTTTTAAAAAGAGTCTTGAAAGCAGATATTGGTATGAGGCGTTACTTTAGTTATGCAGTTCTTGACTGCATTAAAGATACCAATACAGTTCCTCAGAGTCTGATTAAAAAATCAGACTTAGCCAAAAATAAATAGTTTTTTATTTGACTAATAATTGTCTAGGGACAGCGGATAAGCACTCACCCCCATTTTTACCAACGCGAATACTTTCAGTCATCTCAAAACCCCAGTCATCAAACCAAATTGCTGGCATAAAGTGGAAAGTCATATTTTCCTCAAGCACGGTTTGATCCGTTCCTCTAAGACTCATGGTTCTCTCACCCCAATCTGGCGGGTAACTGCAGCCAATAGGGTAGCCGCAACGGTTGTTCTTTTCATACCCATGCTTTTTCAAAGTAGCAGTAAAGTTATCCGAAATCTGTGCACAAGTATTTCCAGGTTTAAACATTTCAATTGCGTTTACGATGCATTCATTTATTACTTTCTCAATATCCAAGTACTCTTTTGGAGGTGACCCTAAATACAAGGTTCTCGAGCAGGGGCAGTGATATCTTGCATAGGCTCCACCTAGCTCCAGAAACATGCCCTCATTGTTCTTTAACGGCTCATCATTCCAAGTCATGTGACATGCTGCTGCCTCTTCACCTGCTCCTATTAAAGGAACAAACGAAGCATAATCTCCATAATGGCCATCATACCCATTAGCGCTGGCATGATAGATTTCAGCGACTAATTCATTTTTTCCCATTCCTGGCTCAGCAACCTCCATAACTCTTTTATAAACACCCTCGATTACCTTGCCGGCCCTTTTCATATAAGTAATTTCAGTTTCAGATTTAACCGCTCTCTGCCAGTTAACAAGGCCCGTTTGATCACTAAATTTTGCATTTGGAAGAGAGCTATATAAAGATTCAGCTGCTCTAGCCGAAAAGTAATAGTTATCCTTTTCAAGTCCAATTGAATGATTAGAAAGCCCTTTATCTCTGAGAATTCCGGCTAGGTGCTCCATAGGATGTTTTTCAGGAGTCATGACGTAGTCATCAGGATACGAGATGATATTTTTCAATTCTAGATCTGTGGTAAGTTCTGCGCCTTTGGCATCGATTCCTCTACCGTACCAAAAAAGACCTCCATCAGTTGAAATCACAACACATTGGTGAACATAAAATGACCAACTATCATAACCAGTCAACCAAAACATATTGGCTGGGTCATAAACTATAAGAACATCAACATTCGAGGCATTCATAGAGCTGCGAACTTTTGACTGCCTTTCAATATATTCTTCTTTGCTGAACCTTCTTCTCCCCTCTTTCATAAATTCTCCTTTCTATGAAATATAAGTAAATGCTTGATCTAAATCTTCAATCAAGTCTTCAACATCTTCAATTCCAGTTGAGTACCTAACCAATCCTTCTGGAATACCTGCGGCCATCCTCTCTTCTGCGCTGCATTCTACATGACTAGTTGTCAGTGGTGGACCGACTACTGTCTCAACACAGCCTAAATTTGCCGCCATGTGAGCATATTTGAGTTTTGGTAGAAAAACTTTAATCGCGTCTAAGCCACCTTTTACTGAAAAACTTAGCATTCCACCAAAGCCATTCTTCATTTGTTTTTTGGCGATTTCGTGACCAGGATGAGTCTCTAGACCTGGATAATTTACTTGCTCAACTATTGGGTGATTCGCTAAGAATTTTGCAATTTTAAAAGCATTTTCATTTTGTCTTTCTACTCGAAGTTTTAATGTTTTCATGCCCCTTAAGAGACTATAAGCATCCATAGGTGCAAGTGTTGCTCCATTGATTTCGCGATAGTGATAAACCTTTTTGACTAAATCTTTGTTGCCACAGATAACTCCTCCAAGAGCATCAGCATGACCACCAAGATACTTGGAGGCAGAGTGAAGCGAAATATCAGCCCCAAGTAATAGAGGGTTTTGATTAATAGGAGTTGCAAAGGTATTATCAACCACCACCAAGGCGCCTACTTTTTTAGCTGCCGAGCTTAGCCGCTTAATGTCAGTAATTTTAATGGTTGGATTTGTTGGAGTTTCGAGATACAATAGATTGCAACCTCGAGATATTTCATTTTCTAGCTCATCATAATCCCCTGTTTCACAGAGGGTAACGTTGATATTGAGTGGAGGTAAAAACTCATTAAATATAACATTGGTACCTCCGTAACTATCTTTAATTGAGACAACGCGATCACCAGGCTTTAAAAATGTAGCTAGGGTGTTACTAATTGCAGCCATCCCTGATGCAAAACTCGTTGCAGCCTCAGCAAATTCAAGCTCCTTGACTTTATCCTCAAAAGCTCGAACAGTTGGGTTGGTGTTTCTTGAATAGATATGACCTTCAGCCTCTTCAAGAGCCACTTTATGCCAGGTATCAATATCTTTGTAACCGAATGAGACACTATGAACAACAGGAACTTGGGTTGAGCGTTCATAGAGCTCGTGCTCCTGTTCACCGCTCCAAATGCTTTGGGTGGATTGTCCGATTTGTTTTTTTTCAAGCATAACTCACCTCTTAAATTTTGCTTTGACCATAAATAAAAATAAC
>CALKDH010000090.1 GCA_938086805.1 uncultured PS1 clade bacterium
AGAGGATGATCTCAAGCCAGCTCTAATTGAAGCCTTCAAGCAGAAAGATCGTACCGTTTTTCTAGATATCATAACCGATCCATCAGAAAATGTATTTCCAATGATTCCAGCTGGTGGTGCGCACTGCGATATGCTTCTTGCTGGAAGAGATGAGATGGTATCTAAAGATGAAACAGACTTTAATGCGGTGTAGTTTATGAGACATATTATTTCAGTTATATTGGAAGATGAAGCTGGAGCACTATCAAGAGTGTCTGGCCTTTTTACTCAGCGTGGTTTTAATATCGAATCACTCACTGTAGCGCAAACGACTGACCCTACCTTGTCTAGGATGACCATAGTTTCTTCGGGAAGTGAGAGAGTCTTAGAGCAAATTGTCAAGCAACTCAATAAATTAATTGAGGTTGTTAAAGTGACTGACCTGACAAGTCAAGATCATGTTGAGAGGGAGCTTATGCTTGCTAAAATATCTTCAACCTCTAAAGAAGGGGTAGACTTAAAGGAGTTAGTAGAAATTTTTGGGTGTAAAGTTGTTGATGTAAAAGACAAGATTTATACGATTGAGGTTTCAGGTAAGACTAAGAAAATTAATGCGTTTTTAGATGCATTAGAACCATCGAACATTATCGAGATCTCGAGAACTGGAGTAACCGGGATTTCAAGAGGAAAAAAATTAATCTAAATTATAGGAAAAAAAATGAATAGATATTACGATAAAGATGCAGACCTTTCAATTATTCAAGGCAAAAAAGTAGCCATTATTGGTTATGGATCTCAAGGACATGCGCATGCAAACAACCTTAAGGATTCGGGGGTTGAGGTCGTTGTTGGACTTCGAGAAGGCTCATCTTCAGCTATAAAAGCTAAAGAGGCTGGATTGGGCGTAATGTCTGTAGAAGAAGCAAGTGGATGGGCAGATGTTGTTATGGTTCTTGCGCCAGATGAGTTTCAGGCAAGTATTTATTCTGAAAATATAGAGCCTAATCTAAAGCAGGGTGTTGCGCTCGCTTTTGCTCATGGACTTAATATTCATTTTGATATGATTGTTCCTAGAGAAGATCTAGATGTCATCATGATTGCTCCAAAAGCCCCCGGGCATACTGTTCGTTCAGAGTTTGTAAAAGGTGGAGGAATACCAGATTTGATAGCAGTTCAGCAAAATGCAACTGGAAACGCTAAAGAGATCGCTCTTTCATATGCCTCTGCAATCGGTGGCGGCAGAACAGGTATTCTTGAAACAAGCTTTAGAGAGGAGACTGAAACAGATCTATTTGGAGAGCAGGTCGTTTTGTGTGGTGGAACAACTTCACTTGTTCAAGCTGGGTTTGAAACTCTTGTTGAGGCAGGATATGAGCCTGAGATGGCATACTTTGAATGCCTGCATGAGTTAAAGCTAATTGTTGACCTATTGTATGAAGGCGGAATTGCAAATATGCGTTATTCAATCTCTAATACAGCTGAATACGGAGACGTTACCAGGGGTCCAAGGATAGTGACTGATGAGACTAAGGCTGAAATGAAGAAGATTTTAAGCGAAATTCAAAGTGGCGCCTTTGCTAAAGAGTTCATTAGCAATGTTGGAGATTTACCAGCGCGTCGTGATGTTCAGCGCAAACATCAAATTGAAACGGTGGGTGAAAGCCTCCGTTCAATGATGCCTTGGATTGCAAAAAATAAATTAGTTGATCAATCAAAAAACTAATTTAAATGGATAAAGTCAGCTTTGATGTTTAAAAGTTATGACTGATAAAATACCAAGTAAAAGAGGAATCTACCTACTGCCAAGCGTTTTAACGACGTTTGGTATGTTCGCAGGCTTCTATTCAATAATTTCCTCCATTAATGGAGATTTCACAATAGCTGCAATCTCCATTTTAATCGCTATGTTTTGGGATACTCTTGATGGTAGAGTGGCTCGCCTGACAAACACCCAGAGTGCTTTTGGTGCAGAGTATGACTCATTGGCTGACCTGGTGTCATTTGGTTTAGCACCTGCACTTCTTGTATATCAGTGGACACTTTACGAGCTTGGAAGGGTCGGCTGGTTAGCGGCCTTTGTTTATTTGGCCTGTGCTGCACTCAGGCTTGCAAGATTCAATACTCAGGTTGGCACCGAAGATAAGAGGTATTTTCAAGGGCTTCCATCGCCAGCTGCTGCTGGAGTAATTGCAAGTATGATTTGGCTAAAAATTTGGACATTCGCCTCTTTTGATTCAGATGTTATTTCTCTGGGTTATTATCTTGGAGCTGGCATAACAATTTTATGTGGCTTATTGATGGTCAGCAATATTCGTTATTACAGCTTTAAAGAATTTGATTCTAAAAAAGCCTCATTCAGATTCCTGTTGATTGTAATTTTGAGTCTTATTATTTTAGTTTCTAAGCCCAATATCATTCTCTTTACAGGTTTCTTTGTCTATTTACTATCAGGTCCAGTCATTACCATTATTGGCCTTAATAAAAATCGTTTAAAGAAAAAACAAGCTTAATCAGCTCAAGTTCCTCTATAATTTACCGCTATGAATAAGTTTCTTAATTTATTGACACAAATTTCACTGAGCAAGCTCTTTGCTTTGTTACGATTATTGCCGTAAGGCAATAATAATCATAGTAGACGAAAGTCTATCCATAAAACTTAAGTTAAAATGTGAGAAATAAAAAGGAGCTAGCGATGTCCGAAAAACTAATAATATTTGATACAACTCTAAGAGATGGTGAACAATCACCAGGCGCATCTATGACCAAAGATGAAAAAGTCAGGATTGCAAAAAGCTTAGAGAAGATGAAGGTTGATGTCATTGAGGCAGGATTTGCTATTGCCTCTCAAGGAGACTTTGAGGCAGTCCAAGCTGTAGCAAAAGCGGTAAAAGATTCTACAATCTGTTCTCTTGCAAGAGCGCTAGACAAGGACATTGATAGAGCAGGAGAATCAATCAAAGAGGCTAATTCTGCTCGAATTCATACTTTCATAGCAACATCTGACATTCATATGAAGATGAAGCTTGGCATGACACCTGATGAGGTTGTTGATCAGGCAGTAAGGTCAGTTAAAAGAGCAACCAAGTTCACTAACAATATCGAGTTCAGCCCTGAAGATGCTGGAAGGTCTGATATTGATTTTTTGTGTCGAATTATAGAGGCTGCAATAAATGCTGGAGCCACGACGATTAATATTCCTGATACAGTAGGCTACAATATCCCTCATCAGTTTGGTAAAACAATGAAAGAACTTATTGAGAGAATCCCAAATTCTGATAAAGCTATCTTTTCTGCTCACTGCCACAATGATCTTGGCCTGGCTGTTTCTAACTCCTTATCAGCCGTTTTGAATGGCGCAAGGCAAATAGAGTGCACTATTAATGGGCTTGGTGAAAGAGCTGGAAATACCTCTCTAGAGGAAGTAGTAATGGCCGTAAGAACTAGACAAGACGTCTTTGGTTGCGACACTAACATAGATGCTACAGGAATTCTTGCTGCCTCAAGATTGGTCTCCTCCATTACTGGCTTCGTGGTACAGCCTAATAAAGCAATCGTTGGTGCTAATGCTTTTGCTCATGAAGCCGGCATTCATCAAGATGGGGTTCTTAAACACAGAGAGACTTATGAGATTATGAAGGCGGAAGATGTAGGCTGGAATAAAAACTCTCTAGTTCTAGGTAAACACTCAGGTCGAAATGCTTTCAAATCAAGGCTCCTTGAGCTCGGTGTTGAGTTTGAATCTGACCAAGATTTAAATGACGCTTTCGCAAGATTTAAAACTCTAGCCGATAAAAAACATGATATCTTTGACGAGGATCTCCAGGCACTAGTTTCTGAGACTCAAACAGAAGACACTGAAATTATTAAGCTTGTTTCTCTCAAGGTATCTGCGGAGTCAGGAAAAGTCAATACTGCTGACGTAACGCTTTCTATTAATGGAAATGAACATAGTGCTTCAGCCAATACCTCAGGTGCTGTTGATGCGACTTTCAATGCTATTTTGTCATTAGTTGACATAGAGCCAAAACTTCAGCTTTATTCGGTCTCAAATGTGACCCAGGGTACGGATTCATTGGGCGAAGTAAATGTTAGACTAGAGCATGAAGGAAAGATAGTTAATGGCCAGGGGGTTGATACTGATATCATCACTTCATCTGCAAAGGCTTATGTCCATGCATTAAATAAAGTTATGGCTAATGTAGAAAGGGCACACCCACAGATTTGATGAGCCCTGATAGAGATCAATATTTGGAGGCGTTAGGGATACCTGCTTTTTTATATTCATCTGAGGGGTCAGAAGTTTTAGTTCAAGACAGATTTAAATTATTGGTCGTTGAGCTCAATTCGCAGGACTCATTTTGTCATGCTGGTGCTAACCAAGACTTGCTAGAGAAAATGTTGATGTCTATTGGGATTGGTTTCAATGAATGTAGTCTTCTATCCATAGATAAATCTAAAATTGACGACTTTATTCAAGGCCATTCTTCAGAATTAATTCTGTTTATGAATTCATCTATTATTGCTGAAGGGAAAACTTTATTTGTGACACATCATCCAAAAGATATAATCAATAATCCTCAACTCAAGAGAGAATCTTGGGAGGTTTTAAAAAAAGTTAAATTATGTCTAAAGTAGATTATTCGCTTAAATCCTATGAAAGGCCTAAGCTAAAAACACCAAATGGTGAGAAAAAGCTTCTTCTTCATTCGTGTTGCGCGCCCTGCGCAGGTGAAATTATGGAGGCATTAGCTGCCTCTGATATTGATACAACAATATACTTCTATAACCCTAATATTCATCCCTTTGATGAGTATGAACTAAGAAAAGAAGAGAATATACGTTTTGCAGAGAAATTAGGCATGCCAATTATTGATGCTGATTACGATAGGGATGAGTGGTTTTCTAGAACCAAGGGCCAAGAAAATGAACCTGAAAGAGAAGCAAGGTGCACCACTTGTTTTGACATGAGGTTCCAAAAAACTGCTCAATATGCTTCTGAAAATAATTTTGATATTATTTCATCGA
>CALKDH010000091.1 GCA_938086805.1 uncultured PS1 clade bacterium
GCGAAGAGAAGAATTATGCAGAGCTCATTACTTATAGCCGCAGCTATGATTCTCGTATTTACCGGACTTGGTGCAATGATTTGGTTCGGTGCAAAAGATGTCACAAATGGCGATATATCAGCTGGCGAGCTAGCCTCCTTTGTTTTTTACGCAATCATGGTGGCAAGGTCAGTAGCGGTTATCTCTGAAATCTATGGACAGCTTCAAAGGGCTGCAGGTGCAACAGAAAGGCTTCTTGAATTGCTTTCTGAAGAGTCACAAATTAAACCCCCTTCTCAGGCTATAGATTTGCCAGGCGGTCCCTTATCTTTAAACTTTAAGAATGTTAGCTTTAGTTATCCATCAAGACCTCAGGAAAAAGCTCTGAATGAAATAAGTTTCAAGGTTGATGAAGGTGAGACGGTAGCCATTGTTGGGCTATCTGGCTCAGGCAAAACAACAATCTTTGAACTTATTCAAAGATTTTATGACCCCTCCAATGGCAGTATTGAAGTGGGCAATGTAAATATTATTAATCTTGATCCGGTGAACCTCAGGACAAATATTGGAGTCGTACCGCAACAGCCGACTCTGTTCTCCGCAGATGTGTCACATAACATTAGCTATGGTGACCCTTTTGCAAACCCTAATCAGATTAAGGCTGCAGCTAAAGAGGCATTTGCATTGGATTTCATAGAGAAGCTGCCTGATGGTTTTAACAGTTACTTAGGAGAGCAAGGCGTGAGATTGTCTGGTGGGCAACGTCAACGCATAGCAATTGCTAGAGCAATTCTTAAGGACCCTTCAATACTGCTTTTAGATGAGGCAACTAGCGCACTGGATGCAAACAGTGAACAAAAAGTTCAGGAAGCTTTGAAAAGATTGATGCAAGGAAGAACAACACTCATCATTGCTCATAGACTTGCCACCATAATGCATGCCGATCGTATTTTACTAATTGACAATGGCGACCTTGTTGGAGAGGGAACTCATCAAAATCTACTGTCAAGCTCTGAACTTTATAAGAGACTCTGTGAACTTCAATTTAATCATTAAGGGCGTCTCTCTTTTGAAAATCTATAATATAATTTGATCTAAAGATTTAATTTCAAAATAAGATAAATAAGCTTATTTTTTTGTGGATAATTAGCACCAAATTTCAATACTGAATTGATTATATTATGGTCAATAAATATAGAAATACCCTAAGAAATCTAAAATCTCTATTCCTTTTATTGGCTCTATTTACAGTCAGTTCTTTAGTCTCCTCAGCATCGCTCTCTTCGTTTAAGCCAAGTTTTGATTCAATTGAAAGCACAGTTGTTCGGAAGGAGGTTTTCTTCAATTATTTGCTTCCAGCAATTCATAAGAAAAATGCAGAGATTGTTGAGCTTAGAAGTGCCATTTCTAATGATGAACTGAGTGAAAATCAACTCAATGATCTAGCCAAAAAATATCGTATTGATACCCCATCAAAAGAGGAGCTACTTGAAGTGATTGATATTCTTCCTCCTTCACTTGTTCTTGCTCAAGCAGCCAATGAGTCAGACTGGGGCAGATCAAGATTTGCCAAAGATTTTAACAACTACTTTGGAATTTGGTGTTTCTCTAAAGGCTGTGGAGTCATCCCTAAAGAGAGAGATGAAGATGCCATCCATGAGGTTGCAAGCTTTAATTCTTTAGAGGACTGCATTGACTATTACGTATTAAACATAAACCGAAGCTATGCGTACGAAGATCTTCGACTAATGAGGAAAAATCAACGCGAAAACTTAAAGCCAATAACCGGAATATTGCTTGCCGAGGGTTTAGGTAATTATGCATTTCCAGGAGAAGAATACATTGAGTCTATCAAATCACTGATTAACTTCAACCAACTGGAAAGGTACGATTTTTTGAACTGAGACTTATTTCTTAAAGGCAATAAAAAACCCGCTTCAAGCGGGTTTTTTTGATTAATCTTGTAAAGAGAATTAACGCTTTGAATATTGCTCGCTCTTACGCGCTTTCTTCTTACCCACTTTTTTACGCTCAACAACTCGAGCATCACGTGTTACCAGGCCAGCTCCTCTTAGATCAGAGCGCGTGGCTTCATCATAGGCCATCAATGCTCTAGTAACACCAAGTCTGATTGCACCTGCTTGACCAGTATCACCACCACCTTTGACCATAATATTAAAATCAAATTTATTATGCATCTCAACAACGTCTAGGGGTTGGTTGATAATCATTGAGGATGTCTCTCTTCCAAAATACTCATCCATAGGCTTTTTGTTTACAGTGAAAACGCCTTTACCCTTAGTCATATAAACTCTAGCAACTGATGTCTTTCTTCTTCCAGTTGCATAAAATATTTCTTTATCTGCCATAATCAGTATGCCTTAAATTTCTAATAATTGTGGTTGTTGTGCAGCGTGAGTATGCTCTCCACCAGCAAAAACCTTCATTTTTCTAGCCATCTCCCTACCCAGTGGGCCCTTAGGAAGCATTCCTTTAACTGCTTTTTGAATCACCTCTTCTGGCTTTTTGGCAAGTAAGTCTTTAAATGGAACTGACTTTAAGTTTCCAACATATCCAGTGTGATGGTGATACATTTTGTCATTGTACTTATTACCTGTAACAGCAACTTTTGAAGCATTGACTATGACAATGTAATCTCCAGTATCAACATGAGGCGTGTATTCTGGCTTATGTTTACCACGAAGACGAGACGCAACTTCAGTCGCCAAACGACCTAAAGTCTTACCATCTGCATCAACTAAGTACCAGTCTCTTTTTACCTCATCGGCTTTCGCACTAAATGTTTTCATAACTCTTGTATACGTCAGTTTAGAACAAGCGCACTATTATAATCACTTTTTTTTCTTAATGTAAGTTTTCATTTGGCATTTGTTTTAATTATCCAGCTGCATAGATAGCATGAATTTTTGATCTATTCAGTTGTCAAATCTAGGTTTTTTTGATAAAGATCTGTTTCTATATCCATTAAACCCAATAAAGTATGAAAAAGGTTGTCATGCGTTTGAGGTAGCACTGCATTTTCTCTGATAATATTTTTATCGAAGACCTTTGACATAGAGTCATCAAGCCACATAAATGCCGCAACTTCAATCTGTTCATCTGGAGCCATAAAGTAAGGCATCCCATGCAAGTACAATCCCCCCTCACCAAGAGATTCTCCATGATCACTAACATAAAACATCGCAGTATCAGATACTTGAGAATTATTTTTTAGAAGTCCAATAACCTTTGAAAGAAAATAGTCTGTATAGAGGATTGTATTGTCGTAAGCATTAGTAATCTCTTTATCACTACACTCATTTAGCTGATTTGTTTTACAAATAGGCTTGAAAACTTCAAACTCTTTAGGATATCTTTTGAAGTATGCAGGCCCATGACTCCCCATTGTGTGCAAAACTATCAAAATATCATTGCTACCTTGCTCATCAATATAATTTTGTAAATTAACCAGCATACCCTCATCTCTGCATTCTGGATCACATATAGGATTATTTTGAGCTGAGCGAAAGTCTAAAAACTCTATTCGATCTGCAACACTTTTGGAACTTGAGTTATTCTCTAACCATAAAACACTGGCTCCAGCATGATGAACCAAGTCAAGCACATTGCTCATATTTTTTCCTTTTGCATGAGAATAATTCTCTCTGCCAAGTAAAGAGAACATGCATGGAACAGACCAAGCAGTATCTGTTCCACATGAAGTCATTTCTGTGAAGGAAATAATGTCCTCTTTCTCGAGCAAAGGATTAGTTTTTAGGCTGTAACCATTAATTGACATATGGTCTCTTCTTGCGGTCTCGCCAATAACAAAAATGACTATACGCCTATTATCTGACTTCTTGTTTATCACAGCGTCTTCACCAATTACTTTAAATGGCTTGACAGATGTCTCGATCTTCGAGTCAACAAATTTAATTGAGGAATAGAGAAAATATGATGGCGTAATGTAAAGCCTTAAATCTCTATTTTCTCTGGCAAAGGAGGTGTAGTGCTTTGAAAAAGACAATATCACAATAATAAAAACAAAAACTAGAGTCAAAAATACATTTAATCTTTGCCAGAGTTGAGACGTTATTGGCAATCTAATGATTTCTATTTTCCATACAAAGTAGGATGGTAATAGACCCAAAAAAAACAAATACAGGATAAATTGAATACTCATGAGGTCACCAAGTTCACTGACATCAGTCTCAAATGTATTCGTTATCATATTATGGTCAAAAACTATTCCATAATTATTAGTACTGTAAGTTACTATTGAGGAGAGTATCAACAGAAAAATGAGTATTGGCTTAACGGTCAATCTGTAACAAATAAGCAGCAAGATAGCTGCAAGAAATGAAAATAAAAATAAAAATAATGAAATAACAAATAACCAGTTTTCAGCAAACGGATAAATCTGCATTGTTTTTTCGAAAAATGTAAAATTACCTGTTAAAGTTAGAAAGACTCCAACAAACAAGACGAGGTAAACTTGCGAAATTTTCTTAGAAAAAAACTGCATGTAACTTTGATGAAAAATTTATATTATATTATCTACTAGAAGACAAAGGAAGTAATGGTTAACTCACATATACACTTAGATTTTGATAATGTTAATGCACCCTCAAGTTCAACGACCGGAGTAATAATTCCTTCGACAGGCAAAGACAATTGGGATAGTGTTATTGCATGCAGTCATTCAAACAAAAATAGCCATTTTGCATTGGGCATTCATCCATGGTTTGTGAAAGATCATCAAATGATTGATTTGTATAATCTTGAGGTTAAAATTGAAGAAGAAAAGCCAATTGCTGTTGGCGAGTGTGGCTTAGACTATGTAAAAGTTAAAGATCAAAACACACAAAGATTCTTCTTTGATGAACAAGTTGCCCTAGCTACCAGGTTTGACCTGCCATTAATCATCCACTCTGTTCATGCTACAGAGGATGTTACTGATTTACTTAAATCTTACTCGAAGTCAAGAGGGGTTATTCATGCCTACTCTGGAAGTCTTCAACAGGCTGAAAATTTATTGAAAATAAACTTTTCTTTTGGATTTGGAGCTGCACTTGCCAATCCCCATGCATACAAGCTTCATGATATTGTAAACTTCTTGCCAATTGAGTCTATAGTCATCGAAACAGATGATAGAAATAATCCTGATGAGTTAATTCAAGTTGCTGAGAGAGTAGCAAGAATCAAAAAAATTAAAGTTGAAGAAGTCATTGAACAATGTGACCAGAATACATACAATCTTTTTAAGATAAGTTAATGGCTGGAAGTTGTGCTCGAACAGAAATTTTAGTTGGTCAGCTAGGTTTAGCTCAGTTGGCAGAGTCTCAT
>CALKDH010000092.1 GCA_938086805.1 uncultured PS1 clade bacterium
AAAATGTATTCACCAATTTCATCATTCCATTCATTTGCTTGATTTCGATCAAATACATTTCTTATGATCACAGCACCTCTCTTTTTTAAATTAAGAATTTCAACTTTAGAAATATCTCCATTTAAAATTGATTGATAGTCTATTTCAGGAATAACAGGAATTTCTTTATTTTGTTTTTCAAGAATAATTTCGACTTCTCTATTGATGTTTGACTTGGCTTCTTCAAAAGCTTTTTTGACGTCAAAATGGCTTCGTAGAAGCTCTTTTGAAATAATAATCGATTTTGTGATTTCTTCTTGAGATTTCATATCTTCTTGAGATTTCATAATTGAATTGAAGTATAACTAGAAAAATAAAAATTGTAAAAATAAAATTATTTCTCTCTGTAACAAAGTATTACAAATTGTATCAAACGATTGACACCCAAAAAAAATAAAACTAAGATGCCGGTCTAGTTCTAAAAACTTTTAGCAACTAAGGTCTATTTTTTAAGTCATTTATGACTTATTAAGTAGTTTTTTTCTAAAGATGGAGAAATATAAAATGGTAAATAAATACTTCGTAAAAGGGTTGGCTGCCAGTATGGTTCTTTCTTTTGCCTCAACTCAAGCAATTGCTGACGATGTTGAAGTTCTACACTGGTGGACTTCAGGTGGTGAAGCTGCTGCTGTTGGTGTACTTAAGGATGATCTAGAAGGCAAAGGAATTGGTTGGAAAGATATGCCAATTGCAGGTGGTGGTGGTGATGCCGCTATGACTACGCTTAAAGCTAGAGTTACAGCTGGTAATGCTCCAACTGCTGTTCAAATGCTTGGATATGCTATTCAAGACTGGGGTGATCAAGGAAAATTAGCAAATCTTAATGATTTGGCTGCATCTGAAGGTTGGGACGCTGTTGTACCTTCAGCGCTTCAAGCTTTTTCTAAGCACAACGGTGACTGGGTTGCTGCTCCTGTAAACGTTCACTCAACTAACTGGGTTTGGATTAGTAAATCTGCTCTAGATGCTACTGGTGGTAATGCGCCAAGCACATGGGAAGAGCTAGTATCTGTTCTTGATGCAATGAAAGCAAATGGTATTACACCATTAGCTCATGGTGGACAAGCATGGCAAGATGCAACTATCTTTGATGGTGTGGCATTGAGTCTAGGAAATGGCTTTTATAAGTCTGCGTTAATCGACTTAAATGAAGACGCTCTTGGCGGTCCATTAATGGTAGAGGCATTCAATAGAATGGAAACACTTCGTTCATATGTTGATGACAACTTTTCAGGCCGTGACTGGAACCTAGCTTCTGCTATGGTTATTAATGGTGAGGCTGGAATGCAAATGATGGGTGACTGGGCTAAAGGTGAATTCCTTAAAGCTGGTCAAAAGCCTGGTTCTGACTTCGTATGTATTCGTTTCCCAGGAACTCAAGGTTCTGTAACTTTCAACTCTGATCAGTTTGCTATGTTCAGTGGTTCTGGAAGTTCAGCTGCACAAGAAGCTATGGCTTCTTCTGTAATGAACCCTGTTTTCCAGTCAGCGTTTAACGTTGTTAAAGGTTCAGTACCTGCTCGTACAGACGTTCCAGACATGATGTTTGATCATTGTGGAAAGAAAGGAATGGCTGACTTAGCAGCAGCTAATGCAGCTGGAAGCTTATTTGGATCAATGGCACACGGACATACCGTTCGCCCTGCAATCCAATCAGCTATCGTAGATGTTGTATCAGCTCACTTCAATGGTGAGTTCTCAGCTGAAGAAGCTGCAGAAGAAATGGTTGCTGCAGTTGCAGCAGCAAAATAAATTAAATATTTGCTAAATTGCTTTAGCTTTTATTAAATTTACTTCTCTAAATAGTTGGCGAATAACATTTCGCCAACTATTTTTTTGATTAGAATTATATTAAATGAAAAATTATTTCCAAGACTTATTGCCTAGAATTGTTTTAGCTCCAAGTTTTTTTGTAATTCTTGTATTTGTGTATGGCTTCATTATCTATACTGGCTATCTATCTCTAACTGATTCTCGAATGCTCCCAAGCTATGAGTACATGGGCTTTGATAATTACTCCAAACTTTTTGGCTTAAGACACTGGAAAATTGCGGTTAACAACTTAGCAATTTTTGGAATCTTATATATTGTCATTTGCACTGTCATAGGGCTTCTTCTCGCAATTTTTTTAGATCAAAAGATAAGAGGGGAGGGTTTTTTACGACCTATTTTCTTGTATCCAATGGCCCTATCATTTATCGTCACAGGGACTGCATGGAAGTGGTTTTTAGATCCAGGTATTGGCCTTGAACACATTATGCATCAATGGGGCTGGGAAAGCTTCGAATTTAGATGGATTAAAGACAGGACATTTGCTATTTATACTGTCGTGATTGCTGCTGTTTGGCAAAGCTCTGGTTTTGTTATGGCAATGTTTTTAGCTGGACTCAGAGGAATTGATGGGGAAATTATGAAAGCTGCCCAGATTGATGGTGCTTCAGGTTTTAAAATTTATAGAAGAATTATCATTCCAATGTTACGACCAGCATTTTTATCTGCTTTTGTTATATTAGCTCATCTATCAATCAAGGCCTATGATTTAGTAATTGCATTAACTAATGGAGGCCCAGGAAGAGCTACAGAAGTTCCTGCAACATTTATGTATTCTTATACTTTTTCGAGGAATCAAATGGGAGTAGGTGCAACATCTGCCATCATCATGTTGATTATGATTTTTTCAATTATTATCCCGTACCTTTATAGTGAATTAAAAAGTGAAAATCAGTCATGAGTCAAAAACTAATGAATAGTCAAATTAAACTCTCACGAATTCTTATTTATTTTGTGTTGATTCTATTCGCATTTTATTACTTGTTGCCTTTATATGTGATGCTCGTGAACTCTTTGAAGCCTCTTGATGAGATTCGGGGAGGCGGAATGTTGTATCTTCCGTCAGTTTGGACTTTAGATCCTTGGAGATCTGCTTGGTCTAGTGCGCAGATAGGCGTTGATCCAAGTGGTCTTAAGCCTTATTTTTGGAATTCTATTGCAATGGTTGTTCCTGCTGTCTTATTGTCAACTATTTTTGGCTCTCTTAATGGTTATGTTCTCACAAAATGGCAATTCAAGGGACATGGTATTGTATTTGGATTGTTGCTATTGTCTTGCTTTATTCCATTTCAAATTGTACTAATTCCGATGGCAAAATTATTAGGTGTTTTTGGTTTGGCGGGAACCACATCTGGTTTAGTTTTAGTGCATTTAGTTTACGGTATTGGGTTCACTACATTGTTTTTTAGAAACTACTACGCAGCATTTCCAACTGAAATTGTAAAGGCGGCTCAGATCGATGGTGCAGGGTTTTTTAGAATTTTTTGGCGTGTTCTCCTTCCAAGTTCAGGTCCAATTATTGTTGTCAGTGTGATTTGGCAGTTTACTAACATTTGGAATGACTTTTTATTTGGTGCATCATTCGCAGATTTTGATTCAACACCAATTACTGTGGCTTTGAATAATCTTGTCAATTCATCGACTGGTGTAAAAGAATATAACGTGCATTTTGCAGGAGCAATTCTAGCAGCTCTTCCAACATTAGTTGTTTATATTGTTTCTGGACGATATTTTGTAAGAGGCTTGATGGCCGGAGCCGTCAAAGGTTAATTTATTTATAATTATTGCTTAAGGGTAGAAAAATGGCAAAAGTAACGATCACTGATTTATACAAAAATT
>CALKDH010000093.1 GCA_938086805.1 uncultured PS1 clade bacterium
AAAGATTTCTGTTGATTCAGCAACAATGATGAATAAGGGTCTCGAAATCATTGAAGCAAGCTTTTTATTTGGCCTTACCTCAAGCCAGATCGAAGTCATTGTTCACCCTCAAAGCATTGTTCATTCATTTGTGTATTTTGATGATGGAAGCGTTCTCTCTCAGCTTGGGCTTCCAGATATGAGAAGTGCTATATCCTATGCGCTTTCTTATCCAAAAAGAAATACCTCTGGAGTTAAACAACTTGACCTGACCAGAGAACAGCCCCTAGAGTTTTATCGGCCTGATAACAATAAATATAGGTGTTTAGAGCTGGCATATAATGCCCTGGAACAAGGTAAAAGCGCCCCTGGAACTCTAAATGCTGCCAATGAGGTTGCGGTCAATGCGTTCTTAAAAAACAAACTAGGGTTTTTAGACATCCCTAAAGTTGTAGAAAAAACACTTAACGAAGTCTCTTGTCATAATCTTGACACATTGGAGAGTGTTGTGGAAAATGACCAGCTTTCTCGACAAATAGCTCAGTCGTTTGTAGGATCTAGCGACTAAAACCACACACTGATGCAAAAGTCTTTTTTACCTTCGTTTATCTTGGCGCTTCTGTTGCTGTGCGTGCCTTCTCATGCAGCAGAAGATCACGACTTTAGCTTCAAAGTATCAAGAGGGGATGCTTTTTATAAGTTCTTTTTTAGCACTGGCCTCTCTGGAGACTTGTTGAATAAACTTATGAGCTCTGACAAGAGGGCTCAAAGGCTAAACAATATTTATCCTGGAGATAGATTTAGAATTATCCTTAATGATGACCACTCACTCAAGCAGATAGTGTTTAGTCCTCTCAATGACAACCCACTAAACATATATTATGATGGGAGAGATTTTACATACGAGAAAAAAGATGCTCGTGCTGAAAGTGCGCTTACATACACAATTGTCAACATTCAAAAATCTTTAAACTATGACGCTAAAAAGGCAGGAGTTGACGCTGAAGTTATAAAAATGATGGTTGACCATTTTTCTTGGGAAATGGATTTTAGTCGTGACCTTAGAAAAGGGGATCGATTTGTTTTGTCTTGGAATGGAGATAAAACGCCTGAGGCGATGATTTATGTTGGAGACAGGAAAACAATAGCCCTTTTCTCCCACAAGGACTCTAAAGGCATTAAAAAATACCACCTGTCAAATGGCTTTACTATTAACGATACCTTCACTTTTGCTCCAGTTAAATACAGCAGAATAAGCTCTGGTTTTTCAAAAAGGCGCTGGCACCCAAAACTTAAAACATACAGGCCACATCGTGGAACTGATTTTGCCGCCCCAACCGGAACACCCGTTTATGCTCCAGCAAAAGGCCTGGTGAAATATGTCGCCACATTATCAGGCTATGGAAATGTAATCTACTTAAAACATGGATCAGAATTAGTCACAGTTTATGCACACCTATCTAAATTTGCAAAGGGCCTTAAGTCAGGAAACCGTGTCAAAAAAGGTGAGCTAATCGGCTATGTTGGAAGCACAGGAATGTCTACAGGGCCACACCTTCACTATGAGATCAGAATTAATGGCGTTCACAAGGACGCTGAAAAAATTAGGCTAGATAAAAGATCTGCTGTACCTAACAGCGAAATGCCTAGCTTCCAAAAAAGAGCCAAAAGAATTCTTTTTGAACTAAACATAAAATAGTTATCCTTAGCGACCAACCAAACAAATACCTATCTCAATCGATTAAAATAAAGCATTCTTTCTTTAAATTATCGAAATGTCTACCAGCCCACATAGAGAGTTATCTCTTCCTCTTATTCATCAAGGCAAGGTCCGAGATATATACGATATAGATAAGAACAATATGTTAATTGTTGCCTCTGACAGGCTTTCAGCCTTTGATGTTATCTTTGATCAGCCTATACTTGACAAGGGGAAGATCCTCACATCGATTGCTAATTACTGGTTTGACAAGACCGAGCATATTATTCAAAATCACCTTACAGGAATTGCGCTAAAGGACGTCCTTCCTGAAAAGGAATCAAGGGCACTAGAAGGGCGAGCAATAGTAGTTAAAAAACTTAAGCCACTTCCAATAGAGGCTGTTGTTAGGGGCTATATAATCGGCTCTGGCTGGAAGGAGTATCTTAACCTTGGTTCAGTTTGTGGTATCAGTCTACCCTCTGGACTTAAACTAGCTGAGAAACTGGAAAGCCCAATCTACACCCCGTCCTCAAAAGCTGCTGCAGGAGAGCATGATACGAATATTTCATTTGCCGAAACAGAGGCACTAGTTGGCGCTGGCCTAGCAAAACAAATTAGAGACAAAAGCTTTGCGCTCTATAGCTTTGCATCAGAGTATGCCTTGAATCGAGGCATTATAATTGCCGACACTAAGTTTGAGTTTGGCCTTGATTCAAACAACCAGCTTACTCTCATGGACGAAGCATTAACTCCAGACTCTTCAAGATTTTGGCCTTTGTCTGACTATTTTCCAGGACAAAGTCCAAAAAGCTTTGATAAGCAAATCATCAGGGACTATCTCGAAACGCTAGACTGGAATAAAGCCCCTCCTGCCCCAAGCATTCCTAAAGAGATAATGACTATGGCTGCAAACAAATACAAAGATATTCATACAATTTTATGCAAGTAGCTGGTCAAATTAAAATGATGAAAACTTCTCTGGTTGAAGGAGAGGCAAACTATTCCCTTTCGATTGGAAATGAAGTCATTGACATGAACTCACTAGTAGGAAGCCCTATAAAGCTATATTTTAAGGGCGATATTTCCTGCTCTAATTGTGGCAACAGAACCAGTAAAAGCTTCTCTCAAGGGTTCTGCTTTCCTTGCGCTAGGTCTCTTGCAAGGTGTGACATGTGTATTATGAAACCCGAAACATGTCATTATCATCTTGGTACTTGTCGTGAGCCTGAGTGGGGGCTGTCTAACTGCTTTTCCCCACATATTGTCTACCTAGCAAACTCTTCAGGCCCAAAAGTTGGAATTACTCGAGCAACAAATATGCCAGGAAGGTGGATCGACCAAGGAGCAATAAGCGCACTGCCGATTCTTCAGGTTAGTTCAAGAATTAACTCTGGCAAAATTGAGTCGGCACTAAAGCCTTTTATAGCGGACAAGACAAATTGGCGCAAAATGCTAAAAAATGAAGTAGAACAGACGGATCTTCTTGCGATTAAAAACGAGCTGTTAGATGCGATACCAGCGCTTATAGACCAAATGGAAGCACAGAAACTGAATAGCGAGATATTAAATATAAGCTACCCTGTGCTAAAATATCCGACCAAAATTGTATCCTTAAATTTTGATAAGACGCCCACTATTTCAGGAACTCTTGATGGAATCAAAGGACAGTATTTATTACTTGATAGTGGTGTGATCAATCTGCGAAAATTTAGCTCTTATCACGTTGAGTTTTCCAGTTAATTAAAGTAGAACAATGAATGAAAACTTTGCAAGAATTGATAGATTGCCAACTTATGTTTTTGCGATTACGAATGAACTAAAGGCGAAGGCTCGCTCCAAAGGTGAAGACATCATTGACTTTGGAATGGGCAATCCTGATCAGCCCACGCCACCTCATATTGTTGAAAAAATGATAGAAGTCGCCAGACGAACCGATACGCATCGCTACTCTGCCTCTAGAGGCATCCCCCGCCTTCGCCGCGCAATCACCAATTGGTATAAGGACAGGTATGATGTTAGTCTTGACCCTGAAACTGAAGCTATAGTCACCCTAGGATCAAAGGAAGGGCTTGCAAACCTCGCACAAGCAATTGTTAGCAAGGGAGATACAGTTTTGGTTCCGAGTCCAGCCTACCCAATTCATCCTTATGGCTTTGCAATTGCTGGAGCTGACATTAGGTCAGTTCCATGCGGACCTGAACATGATTTTTTTTCTGAGCTTGAAAAAGCAATTAAAGACTCGTGGCCTAAACCAAAAGCTATAGTTCTCAACTATCCTTCAAATCCTACATCGGAGTGTGTTGAGCTAGATTTTTTTGAACGAGTAGTCAAGATTGCAAAAGAAAATCAAATTTGGGTTATTCAAGATTTGGCCTATGCCGATATTGTTTTTGATGGATACAAGGCGCCAAGTATTTTTGAAGTTGATGGCGCAAAAGATGTTGCGGTAGAGTTTTTTTCTATGTCAAAAAGCTATAATATGCCAGGCTGGAGAGTAGGCTTTATGGTTGGAAATAGCTCATTAGTTTCAGCGCTAACAAAAATTAAATCTTACCTTGACTATGGAATATTTACCCCAATTCAAGTTGCAGCTATTGAGGCCCTTGAGGGTGATCAGTCATGTGTTAAAGAAATATGTGAAATGTATCAGTCTAGGCGTGATATCCTTTGTTCCGGCTTAGAGAGCATTGGATGGAGGGTTGATATACCAAAAGCAACGATGTTTATATGGGCAAAAATACCCGAGCACTATCGCTCTATGGGGTCGCTGGAGTTCAGCAAAGAGCTGATTAACCGGGCTAAAGTTGGTGTATCTCCGGGCATTGGCTTTGGAAACTATGGAGACGATTATGTGCGTATTTGTTTGATAGAAAATGAACATAGGATACGCCAGGCGATAAGAGGCATCCGAAATATGTTTAAAGAAGATGGGCTTATAAAATGATCTCAGCAAAAGACTTTCTAGATAGTAAAAATAAGCGCATTACGCTTTTGGGTATGTCTGGCGTTGGAAAAACACATCTTGCAAAACTCATCGGAGAGGATGGCGATTGGTTTCATTTTTCTGGTGACTATAGAATTGGCGCCAAACATCTCAATAAAGAAATAATTGCCAATATTGCCAACAAAATGAGCTCCAATAATTGGCTTAAGGTGCTTTTAGACAACAAGTCTATTAGTGTCAACAGCCAGGTGACTTTTGATAACCTCGAGCCTATTTCAGCGTTTCTAGGAAAGGTTGGCAACCCTGAAGAAGGCGGGCTTCCCATAAATGAATTTATTCGCCGCCAAAACCTTTTTTTTGAAGCAGAAAAAAAGACAATGTATGAAGTGCCAGAATTTATTGAAAAATCTCAAGCAAAAGGATATAACCACTTTATAAACGATGCCGGTGGAAGCCTTTGCGAGCTTGAAGACTCAAAACTTTTTAAATTGTTATCTGATAATACGCTTGTTGTTTATATTAAAACTAGCAAAGAAAACGAGCGCATGCTTATTGAACGCGCCAAAGAAAATCCAAAACCAATGTATTACAATCCTGTTTTTTTTGAGAGCTCAATAAAGGACTACCTGGTCGAAAATACTTTAGAGTATGCTGCTGAAATCTCACCAGACGCATTTGTGAGCTGGGTTTTTCCAAAGCTTATTGAAGACAGGCTTCAAAAGTATTCTACAATTGCAAAAAACTATGGCTGCACTATTCAAAGCGACGACCTTCATAGCTGCCGCTCTGCAAATGATGTTATTGATTTAATCTCTAGGGCGCTCTGATAACATGCCACTTATAGCAAACACCAATCTACCTTCCTTTGAGCGCCTTGAAAAGCAAGGGGAAACAATACTGTCCGAAGAAAGGGCGTCTCATCAGGCCATTAGAGCTCTTCATATAGGCCTGCTGAACATGATGCCTGACTCCGCACTCGAGGCCACTGAAAGGCAGTTCTTTAGGCTGATTGGTCGCTCTAACCAAGTGCTTCAGATCTATATTCATCCGTTCTCCATTCCTAGCATCAAACGAGGCAAAAAGGCCTCAGACCACATCGAAAAGCATTATAAAACTTTTGCTGAAATAAAGGATCATGGGCTTGATGCTCTAATTATATCTGGAGCAAATGTATCTCATCCAGACCTTGAGAAAGCACCTTTTTATAAAGAGCTCCACCAAGTAGTTGACTGGTCGTATGAAAATGTTACCTCAACGCTTTGTTCTTGCCTTGCCACTCATGCCGTTTTAGAGTTCATGTACTCACAAAAACGCACTCCAAATGGCAAAAAACACTGGGGCGTTTTCCCTCATAAAGTCATTGATAGGTCACACCCGCTGGTCAAGGGTGTGAATACTCGTTTCGATATTCCGCACTCCCGCTTTAATGGAATTTCTGAAGCTCAGTTTAAAAATGCAGGCGCAAAAGTTTTGGCTACAAGCTCTGTTGGAGTCCACTTAGCTGTGAGTCAAGATCAATTTAGGCTTGTTTTCTTTCAAGGACATCCAGAATATGACTCAATAAGCCTTCTAAAAGAGTTCAAAAGAGAGGTCTCCTTATATTTGGACGGGACTCGTCCAGACTATCCTCCTTTTCCATCTAACTATTTATCACCACAAAATTGCGCCATTCTAGATGAGTACAGGTCAAGGCTAGAAAATAATTCGGCCACTATCGCAGACTTTCCAGAAAAGCTTATTATGAAAACAATAGACAACACATGGCATGACAGTGCTAGCGCTGTAATCAACAACTGGATTGGTTGCTTTTATCAGGTAACCAATGTAGACATTAAGTTGCCATTTATGGAGTCAGTAGACCCACAAAATCCACTTGGCTTATAACAGTGACAGAGCTAGCCAAGGAACTATTAATTTGGTTTGAGAGCCATGGAAGAAAAAACCTTCCTTGGCAGTCTTCACCCTCAAACATTTACCATATTTGGCTTTCTGAAGTGATGCTCCAACAAACCCAAGTATCCACCGTTAAAGGCTACTTTAATGACTTCATTATAGCCTTTCCAGATATACACGCACTGGCTTCAGCTAGCGAGGACAAAGTAATGGCACTTTGGGCGGGCCTTGGATATTATAGTCGAGCTCGAAACCTTCACAAAACCGCAAAGATAGTATCTTCCAAGTACAGTGGAGTATTTCCTAAAAATGAACCTGAGCTGACCTCATTGCCTGGAATCGGCCCATCAACTGCTGGGGCAATCTTATCCTTAGGTAGCAACCTGAGGGCACCAATACTTGATGGCAATGTTAAAAGAGTTCTTGCCAGGCATCATAGAGTAAAGGGGCACTATTCAGAGGCTGGTGTTATGAAGGAGTTATGGCGGCTTGCAAGCTTTCACACTCCCTCAGAAAAAAATGCGGAATAGACCCAGGCAATAATGGATATAGGAGCAACAGTTTGCACCCCAAAAAATCCTTTTTGTGGTAGTTGTCCAATCTCAAGCAGCTGTGAAGCATTCATCAACAATGTACAGCTATTTTTTCCAGAGAAAAAAACAAAAACAGCCCGAAAGCCCGAAAAAAAACTAGTCTTTCTGATTTATATTAATGAAAAAAATGAGGTTTTTCTGCTTAAGAGACCAGGCTCAGGGATTTGGGGCGGGCTTTGGTGTTTTGATGAGTGTCAAGACGCAGAACCAATAATTGAAAATAAAATAAAAATACATAATAGTAAGGCAACAGTTATTCGTCGCCTCGAAAAATTTAAACAC
>CALKDH010000094.1 GCA_938086805.1 uncultured PS1 clade bacterium
GTGCCGACATTGTTGGTATGGATGATTTAATGAAATCTATGCAGGACGGTGACTTGAATTACGATGTAGTTATTGCTTCTCCAGATGCTATGGGTGTTGTTGGAAGATTGGGCCAAGTTTTAGGTCCCCGTGGTCTAATGCCTAACCCTAAAGTAGGAACTGTTACCCCAGACGTTGCCACTGCAGTAAAGAATGCAAAAGCTGGTCAGGTTCGTTATCGCGCCGACAAATCTGGAATTGTTCATGCAGGAATTGGTAAGGCATCCTTTGAAGTAAAAGCATTAGAAGAGAATATTGCTGCATTAATTGAAGCTTTAAAAAAGGCAAAGCCCAGTTCAGCAAAAGGCGTGTACTTTAAAAAGATTAGTGTTTCATCAACAATGGGCCCAGGCTTAAGTGTTGATGGTGCAAGTGTAGATATTTAAAAAGTTAAAACTACTGATAAATTTTTATTTTATCAGTTATGAATTCTTTGGGCGACAAGGTAACTTGTCATGCCTCAAAGACCATAGGTGCGATGAACTGCTTGCGGTGAATTGCTTAATAAATTGATCCTTCAATTTGCCTATGTAGAGGGTATGAAAATACCTTGTGGCGAAAGTTGTAATTTTATAGCTTTCTTTTTTTAATTGTTCAGGAGAGACTATGGCTCTAAATCTTGAAGCAAAAAAAGCAGTTGTCGAACAAGTTAATGCGGTCGCTAAGGGCGCAATATCTGTAGGTGCTGCTGAGTATCGTGGATTGAATGTTGAACAAATGACTAATTTGCGAAATTCTGCCATGGAAGCAGATGTTTCTTTGCGTGTTGTAAAAAACACATTGGCAAAGAGAGCGTTAGCTGAGACAGGTTGTGAATGCATTACACCAGTCTTAAGTGGTCCGGTTATCTTGGGTTTTTCTCAAGAAGATCCGGGTGCTGTAGCTCGCGTGTTTCGCGACTTTATTAAAGAAAATAAAGATTTAGTTGTTAAAGGTTTAGGAGTATCGGGTTCATTTGTTGATGCAGATCAACTTAAAAGAATTGCGAGTCTTCCAACCAAAGATCAAGCAATCAGTATGTTGATGGCGTTGATGCTTGCACCAACTGAAAAACTAGTGAGAACTTTGAATGAAGTTCCTACCAAGTTGACTCGTGTTGTGGCAGCTGTTCGTGATCAAAAACAATAATAATATAGAGGAGTAAATATCATGGCGAAATTAAGTAACGAAGATATTTTAAATGCAATTGCAGATATGTCTGTAATGGATGTTGTTGAGCTTGTCTCAGCAATGGAAGAAAAATTTGGAGTTTCAGCAGCTGCAGTTGCAGCAGCTCCAGTGGCTGTAGCAGCAGAAGCTGGTGCGGCAGCTGAAGAAAAGACTGAATTTGATGTAATGATCACAAGCTTTGGTGATAAGAAAGTTGCGGTAATTAAAGCTGTTCGTGGTATTACTGGATTAGGTCTTAAGGAAGCAAAAGATCTAGTAGAAAGTGCTCCAGCAGCAGTCAAAGAAGGTGTTTCAAAGGCTGAAGCTGATGATATACAAAAGCAGCTTGAAGAGGCTGGCGCTAGCGTAGAACTTAAGTAAATTGTTCGATGCTATTAACCAAAATCCCCAAAAGGGGATTTTGGTGTTTTTATTCAAAAGTAATTTTGAAATTAATTAATTGATTAATACGGGGCATTCATGACTTATTCATTTACAGAAAAAAAACGTATCAGAAATAATTTTGGAACGAGAGAGTCTATTCTTAAAGAACCAGATTTATTGTCCATACAAATTAATTCATTTAATACATTTATTCAGGCTGGAGCAGCTGAAAAAGAAAATATTGGTCTTCACTCAGTTTTCCAATCTGTATTTCCAATTACAGCCCTGAATGGTTATGCAGAGATTGAGTATTTGGATTATGAACTTCAAGAGCCAAAATACAACGTAAAAGAATGTAAATTGAGAGGAGTTACCTATGCAGCAACTTTGCAAGTTAAGCTTAACTTGGTCCTGTTTGATAAAAATGGATCAAATCTCAAGAAAAAGCGTCGCGTAAAGCAGGTAATTGAAGAAAGCGTTTATTTAGGGCAGCTTCCTCTGATGACTGATACTGGAACTTTCGTCATTAATGGAACAGAGCGTGTTGTAGTTTCTCAGCTTCACCGTTCTCCAGGAGTTATTTTTGAGCATGACAAAGGCAAAACTCATTCATCTGGGAAAATATTATTCTCGTCAAGGGTAATCCCGTATCGTGGATCATGGCTCGATTTTGAATTTGACCATCATGAGCATTTATTTGTTCGCATAGATAGAAGAAGAAAGTTACCAGTTACGACTCTGCTTCGTGCAATGGGCCAGTCTTCAAATGAAATTATTGATACTTTCTTTGATCATGTAACTGTTAAGTTAAAAGCTAAGTCATGTGATTTAGTAATTAAACCAGAGCTACTTAGAGGAATCATAGCTGAGTTTGATATAAAAATTGGTAAAGATCTTATTGTAGAAAAGGGTCGCAGAATCACTGCAAAGCACATTAAGCAGATGCAATCAACCAAAGTTGATTCAATCAGTGCACCACTTGAATACCTTGTTGGAAAAGTGATATCGGCAGATATAATTGATACAGATACAGGAGAAATATTGCTAGAAGCAAATACTTTGATTTCTGAAGAATCGATCGAAGTTTTAACCACAACGAAAACCAAAAAAATAAATATCATTTATATTAATGATGCCGAAAATGGTGCTTATATTTCAGATACGTTGCGTCTTGATGAGCTGCAAACTGAAATTGAAGCGAGAATGTCTATTTATCACGTGATGAGACCAGGTGAGCCTGCGACTGAGGATGCGGTGAATTCGCTTTTCTCTAACTTATTCTTTAATAATGATCGCTATGATCTTTCTAGAGTAGGTCGAATGAAACTTAATAGGCGACTAGGTATAGAAAGTGAAATAGGTGAGCATGTATTAACACATGATGACATTATCAATGTTATCAAAAAATTAATCGATATTAAAAATGGCCATGATGTTGTTGATGATGTCGATACCTTGGCCAATAGACGTGTTCGAGCAATTGGTGAAATGATTGAAAATCAATTTAGAATAGGTCTTATACGTGTAGAAAAGGCTGTTAGAGAAGGATTGAATCTTGCTGAGACTGATGAATTAACTCCACAAGATTTAATAAATTCAAAGCCCGTCTCAGCTGCAGTAAGGGAGTTTTTTGGTTCTTCTCAGTTATCCCAGTTTATGGATCAGGTAAATCCTTTGTCGGGTGTGACTCACAAGAGGAGAATTTCTGCACTTGGGCCAGGTGGTTTAACGAGAGAACGAGCAGGCTTTGAGGTGAGAGATGTTCATCCTTCTCACTACGGAAGATTGTGTCCAATTGAAACGCCTGAGGGGCCAAATATTGGTTTGATTAACACCTTAGCCGTTTATGCTAAAACTAATGACTATGGTTTTTTAGAGACTCCATACCAAGTTGTAAAAAATGGTCAAGTAACCAAAGAAGTAGTTTACGTTTCAGCAATCGATGAAATTGATCATACTATTGCACAAGCCAACTCTAAGGTTGACTCTAAAGGCTTCTTGCAGGATGACCTGGTTTCAGGAAGGCATAAGAATGAATTTGTATTGGTTGATAAGTCTGAGGTTACTTTAATAGATATTGATTCTAAGCAAATATCTTCTGTTGCTGCCTCTTTGATTCCATTTCTTGAGCATGATGATGCTAACCGTGCACTTATGGGGTCAAATATGCAGCGTCAAGCTGTCCCTGTATTACGCGCAGAAAAACCACTCGTTGGAACTGGTATCGAAAGAGTAGTTGCTACAGATTCTAGGGTTTGTGTTGTTGCAGACCATGATGGTGTAGTTGAGACTGTTGACGCCTCTAGAATTGTTATTAGAGTTGACTCTAAACAAACGAAAGCTGGAGAGTTAGGAGTTGACATCTATAGTCTAATCAAGTATTCACGTTCAAATCAGAATACCTGTATTAACCAAAAACCTTTAGTACAGCCTGGAGACAAAGTTTCTGCTGGAGATGTTTTGGCAGATGGACCATCAACTGACTTAGGTGAGCTAGCCCTTGGTCAAAATATGATGATTGCATTTATGCCATGGAATGGCTATAACTTTGAAGACTCGATTCTGATCTCAGAGAAAGTAGTTCAGGAAGATCGCTACACTTCGATTCACATTGAAGAGCTTACAGCATATGCAAGAGATACAAAGCTTGGTGCAGAAGAGGTTACAGCAGATATTCCAAATGTAAGTGAATCAGCATTATCAAAACTTGATGATGTAGGTATCGTTTATGTTGGTGCAAGAGTTAAAGGTGGGGATATATTAGTTGGTAAAGTAACCCCTAAAAGTGAAACAGTGCTATCACCAGAAGAGAAATTGTTGCGTGCTATTTTTGGTGAAAAGGCTAATAATGTAAAAGATACTTCTTTACGAATGGGCGCTTCCAAATCTGGAGTTGTAATTGATGTTCAGATCTTTACAAAAGATCGAGTAGCTAAAGATTCAAGAGCACTAATAATTGATGAAGAGCGATTAGAAAATATCAAAAAAGATATTGATGATGAGTTTGGTATTATTGATGGAGATATTTTTAGAAGAATTCGTCTAAAGCTCTCAGGAAATGTTTCTACAAGCAATGTTGGAGATATCAAAAATGGCGACAAACTTGCTGCCAAAGATTTGAAATCTCTGGAGAACAGTGAAATTGCAAAGATTAAAGTTAAGGACGCCGCTGTCAATAAGGAAGTAGCTGCATTAATAAAACAATCTAAGGCTAAGCAGGAAGAGTTTGAGACTTTCTTTGAACAAGAGAGAGCTAAAATTAAAGAAGGCGCAGAATTACCTCCTGGTGTTCAAAAAATGGTCAAGGTTTATGTGGCAACACGTAAAACTCTTCAAGTTGGAGATAAAATGGCTGGAAGACATGGAAATAAAGGTGTTATTTCTAGAGTCTCCCCGGTAGAAGATATGCCTCATCTTGCAGATGGTACTCCAGTTGATGTTGTTTTAAATCCTTTGGGTGTTCCATCTCGAATGAATGTTGGCCAGGTTCTAGAGGTTCATCTGGGATGGGCTGCAAAAGGTCTTGGACATAAGATTGGAAATCTTATTGATGAGCAACGCAAAGATACAATCAAGCAGATTCGATCGATGTTAGACTCTATCTACAATAGCTATGGAAAAGCAGAGGACTTAAAATCATTTACAGATGATGAAATTCTTGAACTAGCCAATAACCTTCGTTCTGGAGTTCCTATGGCAACACCAGTTTTTGATGGAATCAAAGAGGAAGACATTAAATCACTTCTAAAAATGGCTGACTTGCCAGAAAGTGGACAAGTTCAGTTATTCGATGGCAGAACAGGTGATGCTTTCGATCGA
>CALKDH010000095.1 GCA_938086805.1 uncultured PS1 clade bacterium
CAACTTCAGCTAGCACTTGAGCCAGAGTTCTTTGAGGTTGTGAACGAATCAAGCCAACACTCTGGGCCTGCAGCAGAGTCTCACTTCAAGATTGTCGTTGTAAGTTCTAATTTTAATCAAATGAAGCTGATTGATAGGCATCGTTTTATTAATAAGCTTTTTGCTGATGAGCTAAAACATATTCATGCTCTAGCAATGCACACTTATACACCAATAGAGTGGGAGAAGCGAAATTCAGCGCCTGATTCTCCTGAATGTTCTAGTAAGTCCTAAAAAGTGTTTAAGAGATCCCTATTATTTATCATTGTTATAGTTTTGTCTGGCTGTCAGAGCCTGGTAGGTTCATCTAAATTAGCTTTTTTTGAACCGGATACTTTAGATAAGAGTTTTTCTTCTGAGGAAGTTGATTTATGGAGGCTCATTGCTGATCGTCAAGAGATTACAGTTGTTGAAAATTCCAGGATTCAGAGCCATATTGATTGGATAAGTCAGCGTCCAGAATATTTAGCTAGTATTTCAAAACGAGCTGAGCCATTTCTTTATCTTGTTGTATCTGAGATTGAGAAAGAAAAAATACCAATTGAAATAGCATTATTGCCAATTGTAGAGTCTGATTATTATCCTTTTTCATACTCGCATGGGACGGCAACAGGTATATGGCAATTCATCCCTTCAACAGGAAAAATGTATGGACTTAAAGAGACTTGGTGGTATGAAGATCGAAGGGATGTAATGGCCTCAACAAAAGCAGCGGTTCAGTATTTAAAAGATTTAAATCAAATGTTTGAGGGAGATTGGCTTCTCTCTATTGCAGCCTATAATGCTGGACCTGGAAGGGTTCAGAGAGCCATAGACAAAAATATTAGCCTAGGTAAGAAAACTGATTATTGGAGTCTAGACTTGCCAAAAGAAACTGAAAAATATGTCCCAAAACTTCTAGCATTAGTTAAGGTCATAGGTGATCCTGGGCGCTACAATCAAAAACTCTCAAGGATTGAAAACAAACCATACCTAGATTCAATTGAGCTGGATTCACAGTTTGACTTGGCCCTCATTGCTCAGTGGACAAACTTAAGTATTGATGAGATATACTCATTTAATCCTGGTCTTAAAAGATGGGCAACACCTGAGACAATACCCTATAAAATTTTATTACCTATTGATGTTGTAGATGACTTTCGGGAGAGTTTGTCTACCCAAACAAATAGACCGAAGATTAGTTGGACCCGCTATAAAGTGAAAGAGGGAGATAGCCTTGGTGTTATTGCACAAAATTTTAATACAACAATTCATCAAATTCAGAGCGTAAATGAGATTACAGGGAGCTTAATAAGAGCCAACAGCTACCTTATTTTGCCCTTAGCAAGTGAGAATGAAGACTATTATTCATTATCTGAAGCACAAAGAGAGAAAAGTAGATTAAATACATCCAAAAATTCTGAAAAATTCATTTATAAAGTTGTCTCTGGTGATAGTCTTTGGAAGATATCACAAGATTTTAGTGTCACAATCAATGATCTTGTCAGGTGGAATAAGATAGTCCCAACAGCACCCCTATCGATAGGAAAGGAGTTAGTTATTTTGATTGATGATAAAGAGAAGACAGAGTTAGCTAAAATAACAAATACTGGAATAGATATAAATAGAAATATAGTCTATACGGTTAAAAGTGGTGATAATCTTTCTTTGATTGCTCAAAGATATAAAGTAAAGGTTTCACAAATTAGAGATTGGAATAACTTAAATGAGAAAGATATTTTGCAACCTGGAGATAAGTTAACCATTACAATTAATGTCGTAAATTCAAATTTATCATGAACAAAATTCCTATTAAACAAACAATTCTTGCAACCTTAGCTTTCTCTTTCTCTAATTGGCAAAAAATACTAGAAGTAAGTATATTTCCTCTTCTAGCTGCTATCCCATTTATAACAATTTTGCCGGAAATAATGGTAATCCTCCAAGCACAATTATTTGGTGTGGGCGAAGCTCAAGAGTACCCAAGGTTTTATGAATTGTATTTAATAATGTTTGACTATGCATACATGGCACTCATGATCAATATCTATCGCTTGGTTGTCTCAGGGGATCAGCCAGTAGCGAGACTTGGAGTGGTTTTTCCAAATCTAAGGTTGGGTCGTTTTTTTCTGTTATTTTTATTTTTATCAATAGCAACACAGTTCCCAATTATTATTTCTCCTTTCTTGGTGCCCATTATTTATTTTTTACTTATTCCACTCTCACTAAACCTTGTTGGTTTGGCAAATGATGCTCCTTATAAAAAAAATAAACTCAGTCTGAGTGTTCAATTTGGAGTTTTAATTATTAAATTAGGAGTTCCAGCAATACTTCTAGGTTTGATAATTTTGTTGAGTCTGGGTGAGTTCGTCTTTTGGGGCGTGATGGTTCTGATTATTTTCTGGATGGCAATTAGCTTTGCACTCTGTTATAAAGTCATAATGGCGAATAACTCAGCGCAAATCCATTAGGATATCTCATGTCAAAAATTCCTCTTGTCCTAATTTTTTTATACTTTTTTAGTTTCTCGAAAGACTTAACAAATATCTTTAAGCGTTCAGTTTGTTTTTGATGTCCTAATATAATTTTTATATTATTTTCTAGAGTTAATTCATCAATCGATGTTCTCTTGAAGGTAGAGATTTTAACAGGCTCTAAAATCGACTGATATTGTCTGAAGTCATAGTATGAGTCAGTGATATTATTCTCAGAAAAAAGCCCTATTGGGGCATCAGATCTAATTGTAAGGTTTGGTTTAAACAGAACGCCTTTTGAAGAGATATAGCCCTCTGATCCCCACCTCATAGCTATATCGTGCTCTTGGATTGAAACTTTGATGTGATTCCAAAAAATCCTTTCAGCTTCAACATCTGCAATCCATGGGCTCTCTCGTAACTTCCTTTTAAGGTGATTAAGGTTTATAAGGTATTTATTGTTTGTTAAAGGCGTAATTAAATCCTCGTATTGTTGAGCATGACTGATTAATTGGCCGTCAATCTCCCAGGAAATTTTTGGATTGAGGAGTTTAGATTGATCAATTAGAAATAATACAAAGATTAAAGCAAGAGCTAACCCTAAGTAAGCTAATTTTTGAGCTAGGTTTTTCAAAACACTTTTGAGTGGTGTTTTTTGTTTTTTGGCCTGATTTTTTCTTTCTTTAGCCATTAAGTATTTTGATAACCAAATCATTAAAGCTCATATTTGAGGCTTTGGCTGCCATTGGTACAAGTGAATGAGAGGTCATTCCTGGAACTGTATTTATCTCTAAAAGAAAAGGGTTTCTGTCTTTATCAAGAATAAAGTCAACTCTTCCCCATCCAGAAGCACCAGTTATGTTAAACGCTTTGAGGGCAATATTTTGAAGGCGTAATTCTTGATTTTTAGTTAAATCTGAAGGGCAAAGGTATTCAGTTTTGCTGCTAAAGTATTTTGAATGATAATCATAGATGTCATGATCCGAAATGATCTTGATGCTCGGAAGAGTTCGATTATTCAATATTGAGACAGTATACTCATCTCCATCGATCCATTGTTCAACAAGTGCATGATCTCCATATTGAAATGCTTTCTGGAGAGCGGAATTAAGTTCTGACTCTTTATTAACTTTAGTAATTCCTATACTAGAGCCCTCTTGGGTTGGCTTAACAGCCCATGGTAAAGGAAAAGGAATTAACTCAGGTGCTTCTCCCTTGGTTGCAACGATTGAATCTGACAGAGGCAAGCTATGTTTTGTCCATAAATCTTTTGTTAATGCCTTATCCATGCATAAACTAGATGATTTAGCATTTGAGCCAGTAAAAGGAATATTTTTCTTGTTCAGCTCAGACTGAATGTATCCATCTTCTCCACCTCTTCCGTGAAGGACAATGAATGCTTTATCAAATTTCATCTTCCACAAGTCATCAAGATTCTTTTCATTCAAGTCAAATGAAAAGCATTTAATCTTGGCTTTAGTAAGAGCTTTATAAACAGCTTGTCCACTTAAAAGAGATATCTCTCTTTCAGCAGAGTAACCACCCATTAAAACAGCAATCATATAATTATTAATTCAGTTTCTAGATCAATGAGGTATTTTTTCTTAATCGTATCTTGAATATGGGCAATCAAATTTTCAATATCCTGGGACGTAGCATTATTCTGATTGATAATATAATTAGCGTGCTTTTCAGAAACACACGCTCCTCCAATACAATAACCTTTCAGTCCGCTAGATTCAATAAGTTCCGCGGCAAAATAATTTTTTGGATTTTTAAAAACACTTCCGCAGCTTGGAAGTCCAATAGGTTGAGTGGAGTTCCTTTTTTCAAGTAAATCAGCAACATTATCATTTTGTTTTTTCAAGTTAAAATTGAAAACGGCACTGACAAATAGCTCATTGCTATTTTTATGGACAGTAGAGCGATACGAGATCTCAAAATCACTGGGGTATCTCTCTTTAATTTCGCCTGAAAAATTTATTGTTTTAACTGACACCACATATTTCCATATCTCAGAACCAAATGCTCCCGCATTCATTGCAAGTGCACCTCCTACTGATCCAGGAATTGCACTAAGAAACTCAGCGCCATATTTAAAATTTGCTAGAGCAAACCTTGATAACTTTGCAAGAGAGGTTCCAGCACCAGACTCAATAAAGTTATCAAGTAAATTAAGTTCTTTTAAATTTTTCGTATGAATCGTTACGCCATCAAATCCAATATCACGAACTAAAAGATTGCTTCCTAAGCCAACCATCAAGATTGGCTTTTTATTTTTTTTTAAAAAAGTTGAAAGCTCATTAAGATTAGTTGGCTGAAAAAATGCACTAGTTTTCCCCCCAGATCTTAGAGAGCAGTGTTTTGACATTGGTTCATTAAATCTAAGCATACTTTTTTCAACGAAAATGCTCTTTGAGTTGATGTGGAATTTTATTCACATCACCAGCACCAAGGGTAAGAATCACATCATTTTCTAAACTGATATTTGGAATGATTTCAATGATTTCTGCAATATCTTTAGCAACAATAGGGTCTATAGAGCTCCTTCTTCTTATAGAATCAGCAAGTGTTGATGAGCTAATAGTGTTTATTGGCGCCTCATTGGCTGAATAAATATTAAGGAGTATCAGGGCATCAACTTTAGATAGGCTGCTTACAAATTCATTAAATAGATCTCTTGTTCGAGAGTATCTATGTGGCTGAAAAATTACAACTAATCTTTTTTCTGGAAAAGTATTTCTTAGCGTGCTAAATACTTCTGAAATCTCATTTGGATGATGTCCATAATCATCAAATAAAGGAATATCTTGATTATTAATGGTAAGCTCCTGGTGATAATCCAGTCTTCTTGATACTCCACTAAAATTAGATAATGCGTTTTGAATATTGTCAATACTGATATCAAGCTCAAGAGCAACACTTATTGCCGCAAGTGCATTAAGAATATTATGTCTGCCAATTAAATTGAGTGAAACTGGGAAATTTTTTTGATATTTATGACAGCTGACATCAAATTTCATTTGCATTTTATCTTGTTTAATATTAGATGCTTTAACATCTGCCTCACCATTAAAGCCATAGCTGAGAACTGGCCTGTGAATTTTTTTGAGGATATCTTGGACGCCTTTGTCATCTGTACATGCAACACAAATTCCATAGAATGGTAGGTTTGACGTGAAGTTGATAAAAGCTTCAGTCAATTTGGCATAATTATGGTTGTAAGTTGACATGTGATCTTCATCTATATTGGTTATAACGCTTAACATTGGTTGTAGATGAAGAAATGAGGCATCACTCTCATCTGCTTCAGCAATCAGGTAGTCACTGTTACCTAGTTTAGCGTTCATTCCAGTTGCGTTAATAATTCCACCAATGATATAGGTTGGGTCTAGCTTTGCCTCACTCATAATTTGCACGATAAGGCTTGTGGTAGTGGTCTTACCATGAGTTCCAGAGACTGCTATTCCAAATCGAAATCGCATTAATTCTCCTAACATTTCTGCCCTGGGAACTATTAATAGTTTTTGATGCCTTGCCTCCCTAAGTTCAGGATTATTTTTGTTGATTGCCGAGGATACAACGACGGCTTGCTTACCTAAAACATTTTCTGCTTCTTGAGAGTAATAGATAGTACAACCGAGTTTTTCAAGTTTTTTAGTGGCATCGCTTGATTGAATGTCAGATCCAGAGATTTCATAACCTAAATTGACAAGAACTTCAGCAATACCACTCATGCCTGAGCCACCAATTCCTATAAAGTGGATTTTTTTAATTTTTGAGCGGGTAGGGTTATCAATTAGAGTCATGATTTAATTACTGTGATTATAGTGATTGCTTGAATACCTTCGCCTCTTCCAAAGGCAGTTAAATTTTCACCCGTGGTTGCGGTAATTCCAACATCAGAGGCACTAATTTTGCAAATCTTAGCAATATTTTTTTTCATAGAATCAATTTGGGAGAATATTTTTGGCATTCTGCATTCAATGGCTATTGCTATGTGATTTATTTTCCAATCGCCTAAATCATTAAGTGCAAGATTCAAATACACACTGCTATCTTTCTGCCCACTTTCTACGAGTTGATCTGCTACATCACCCAGGATGTTTACCCCAGTTATGCTTGAAATTGAATTAGTGATAGAATGAAAAACTACATCAGCATCACTATTACCCTCTAATCCAAACGGATGTTCAAATTGAATACCAGCTAACATTAAAGGCTTTCCTTCATCCTTTTCAAATCGGTGAGAGTCCTGTCCAATCCCTGTTTTTATATTCATCATTGGTTTAAAAAATAGTTAGCTAAGTCAATATCCTTTTGAGTCGTAATTTTAATATTACTAGATGAGCCATCGACAATTCTATAGGAATACCCCAGGCACTCAAGTGCCTCAGATTCATCAGTTATATGCCTGTTCTGTTCTACCACGCCTTTGATTGCCTCTTTCAAAATACCAAATCTAAATAATTGAGGCGTTTGTGCTAGGTGAAGTTTTTGTCTATCCACTGTAGAAACGAGCCCATTAATATTTTTTTGTTTAACTGTATCAACCACTTTATTTGCAAGAATGCCACCAACTTTATCACCTGCAACCTCTTCAATAAGCTTTGCAATATCCTCTTTTTTTATGCAAGGTCTTACGGCATCATGAACCAAAACCCAATCATTTGGTTTTGCAATATCGTTTAAAGAATTTAATGCATTTAGAACAGAATGAAATCTTTCTTTGCCACCAGTTACAGTTGATATGAGTTTAGAGTGCTTTGCGAACTTAGAAAATTTAAAGTAAGTATCTTTTTTGTCTAAAGCAACAATAAATCCAGAGATTATCTCATTTGATAAGATTACTTTAAGGCACTGATCAAGAATAGTTAAACCATTATCTAGATTGATATATTGTTTTGGAATCTTGGAATTAAATCTCTTCCCAGTTCCACTTGCTGGGACGACTAGAAAATATTTATCTTTTTTCATATTTGTGAGTCAACACCCAGACAATTTTGATCAATTAAGTCAATTATAATGTAGCCTTATCATTTTCAGGTAAAGCTTCTTTCTCAACTATCCTATTTATCTTAAAAAAGTGCTCTCCCTCTTTAATTAAACCATATTTGAATCTAGCTTTGGATTCAATTAAATTTAAATCTTCTTCTGTATAACTTTGAATCTTGCTCTCAAGAATTGTATTTTCAATACTTAAATTCGCATTATTGGCCCTAATCTTGTCGATTGATTTTTCTCTTTCATGAACAACACTTGGAAAATTATTATCAATAATGTTTTGTTTAACTAGTGCAATCAATACAATTATTAAGGCAAGAGTAATTTTATTCTTGTAAAGAAAACCAATGAAACCTACTTGTCTTTTATTCTTCAAAATTTAATTAGTATGAAATGATAAAGTGACATATTATTTATAAATTGAAATAAGGTATGTTTGAGAATAGTAGTCATGAATTGGCAATCTGTTCTTATTAAGAAACTGAAAGATTAATCCTATTCCAATCAAAGATATGAAGGCCAACGAGAAGCGCAAAAAAGATTGTTTGTAGGTTATATTATCACCATTTTTTTGAATGATTTCAAATTTCCAGGCTCGCATTCCAAGGGTTTGCCTTCCTTTGACCCAAGATATTGAAAAATATAAAAAAATAGCTGGAAGTGTTACCAAAAAAAAGAAAAAATTATTTGTAATTGGCTCTTTATTGTTTATAAGAATTACAACACCTGCAACGAAAAAAACAAATGAAAATACTAAGAAAAAATCATAACTTATTGATCCAATTCTCCTTAATAGTGTTACATCAGATTTCATAGTTGAATTAATAAAAATGTATGATTTAATTATCCTCTTTATTGATCACTTTTGAAGTAACTTTACCATCATGAAATTTACTAAATATTAACTCGTTTTCCTTTATTTTTTTGATTGACGTGATAATCTTGCCCTCTTTATCTTGAGTAATCGTGTAGCCTCTAGATAGAGTATTAAGAGGAGACAGAAGGTTTAGTGAATTTCCATAATTAGAAAGTGCATTTTGATTCATTTTCATACAGTTTTCAAACAGTATTTCCATTTGAGAAGCCAATTGCTTTAAGTTTTCTTTGTGATTATTGACAACTGATTTATTAATTTTTAATAATCGTAATTCATATTCATCAAGTTTTTGAGCATTAAGAAAAAGCTGTTGACTCGGATCAATAATTTTTAGCTTAAGGAGTGCCAAGGTAGCTTTCTTTGATTCAATAGATTGTTTTATTGAGTCATAAAGATACTGTTTGAGTTTTGAAGCATTGTAAAGAATAGTATTAATGTCTGGAGTAGCTGCTACTGCAGCAGCAGATGGAGTTGGGGCTCTTAAATCTGAAACAAAGTCAGCAATAGTTGTGTCTGTCTCATGCCCTATAGAGCTAATGATAGGTGTTGAGCAAGCATAAATTGACCTTGCAAGATCCTCTTCATTAAAAGCCCAAAGATCTTCGAGTGATCCTCCGCCTCTTGCAAGAATAATAACGTCACAATTCTTAGATCGATCTGCAGACTCAAGTGCTTTGATAATTTTTTTATGAGCACTTTCACCTTGCACTATAGTGTCATAAAGAAGTATTTGAGCAAGTGGATATCGTAATTTTAAAACCTTGATAATATCTCTAATTACTGCACCTGTTGCAGAGGAAATAACTCCAATATTATTGGGGAATGAAGGAATTTCTTTTTTATTTTCTGAATCAAAAAGCCCTTCAAGTCTTAACTTATTTTTTAACTGATCAAATGCAAGCTGAAGATTACCAATACCCGCAGGCTCCATCTGCTGAATAATAAGTTGAAAATCACCTCTTTGAGGATATAGAGTAGTTGCTCCTCGGATGATTACGGACATTCCATTCTCAGGAGAAAATTTTATTTTTCTTTGATTTAATCTAAAAAAAGCACATCTGACCTGGCCATTTTTATCTTTA
>CALKDH010000096.1 GCA_938086805.1 uncultured PS1 clade bacterium
ATATCTGACTTAACAAAACTAACAATTGACCAAGTCTATGAATTTTTTGAAAAACTTGAGCTTGAAGGGCAGCGAGGAGAAATTGCCAGCAAGATATTAACTGAAATTTCACAAAGACTACATTTTTTAATTAATGTCGGCTTGGATTATTTGAACCTTGAAAGAAAAGCGAATTCTCTATCTGGCGGTGAAGCGCAAAGAATTAGACTGGCATCTCAGATTGGAGCAGGCTTGATTGGAGTTTTGTATGTTCTTGATGAGCCATCGATTGGCTTGCACCAAAGGGACAATCAAAAACTTCTGGATACCTTAACTTACCTCAGAGATTTGGGCAACACGGTCATTGTTGTTGAGCATGATGAAGATGCAATTAGGCAGGCAGATCATGTCATTGATATTGGCCCTGGGGCAGGAATTCATGGCGGACAAATTGTAGCAAGTGGATCGCCTGATGAGGTTATTGCGAATACTCACTCGCTCACTGGAGATTATCTAAGTGGTCGGCAAGAAATTAGTATTCCCCAAAAAAGGAAAAGCTCAGATAGCTGGCTTGAGATTACAGGCGCAAGTGGAAATAATTTGAAGAGTGTAGATTTAAGAATCCCAGTTGGAGTTTTAACTTGTATTACTGGAGTTTCTGGCTCAGGGAAATCAACTTTAATTAATAACACTCTATACGAGTTAGCAGCTCAAACATTAAACGGCGCTCAAACAGACATTGCCCCCTTTAAAAAGGTGAAAGGAATGAATTTATTTGATAAGGTCGTCAATATCAATCAGAGCCCTATAGGAAGAACACCAAGATCTAACCCTGCAACTTATACGGGCGTATTCACTTTGATTAGAGACCTATTCGCACTTACATTGGAGTCAAGATCTAGGGGCTATAAGTCGGGTCGATTTAGTTTTAATGTTAAGGGTGGAAGGTGCGAAGCCTGTACGGGAGATGGCCTGATTAAAGTTGAGATGCATTTTCTGCCTGATGTATATGTTTCATGCGATGTATGCAGTGGACATCGATACAATAGAGAGACTTTGGAGATTAAATACAAAGGAAAGTCAATAGCTGATGTGTTAGAAATGACTGTTGAGGATGCACTGGACTTTTTTAAACCGATTCCAAAGATTAATCAAAAAATACAGACGCTCATGGATGTTGGCCTCTCTTATATTACCTTGGGTCAAAATGCCACCACTCTCTCTGGAGGCGAAGCGCAGCGGATTAAACTGGCTAAAGAGTTATCTAAGTCTGATACCGGTCAAACCTTATACATATTGGATGAGCCAACGAGCGGGCTTCATTTTCATGATATAAAACAGCTACTTTCTGTCATTTTTAGGCTCAGAGATCGAAACAATACAATTGTCATCATTGAGCACAACCTTGATGTTATTAAGACTGCTGATTGGATTGTAGACTTAGGTCCAGAAGGTGGTAACAAGGGTGGGGAAATTATTGCTTATGGAACACCTGAAGACGTGGCTCAGAATAAAAAGTCTTTTACTGGACAGTTTCTAAAGCAGCACCTATAAATCTATCCCAAAAATTCTATCAGAATCATTGTAAATTCAGTTTTGCCGTTAACTTTATGAATCTTAACAGGCTGAAAATTATCTTGAGCAGATAAATTAAGAGTGAGTTCTAGCTCATCACATATCACTCTTGAAGTTTTAATTTCTCTTCCATTAATCTCAATCATTTCCTCACCTTCAACTCTAAACTGAAGATATTCTACTCCCTCCTGATCGACGACCTGATAAGTGAATTCAACTTGATCCGGCTTATTGAGCATGTCATTTGATAGAGCAAGGTAAACGCTCAGAGGGTCAACCAGAAGTCCAGGTTTTATTTCCCATTCTTCTCCGGTGCTCGAGATAGCATAATTCTTATCCGTAGCTATATTAATTTCGTAATTCTTTTTGACTTCATCTTTAATTTTTTCGATCACACTGAAATAATTATTTATGACCTGTCCATCCACCTCATGACCTGTACTTTTTTCAGATCTGGAGAAGTCATACAAAGCTTTCCATAACGATTCAGTTTTAGCCTCAGTAGTGAACGTAAACTGATCTTCGATAACGTTGAGATTTAGGGTGGCTTTTCCAATTTTTAAGTTACCCATTTTTGTATCGGCATAGAGCTCATAACTTCCGATATAAGGGGATAGTGCTAGAGAATTTGAAAATATAAAGAATAAGAACGAGAAAATAATTTTTTTCATAAAGTTTTTCCATCAAGCGTTGCAAAGTCATTATTTCTAAGCTTCAACCTGTTTTGAGTATACCAATGAATGACCTTAGGATAAAGAACATGTTCTTGATCTAAAACTTTTGCGGCGAGAGTGAGCTCTGTATCTGTAGCTTCAATATTAACAACTGCCTGACTTATGATGGGTCCTCCATCAAGTTTTTCAGTTACAAAATGCACTGTTGCGCCGTGTTGTTTGTCTTTAGAGTTTATAGCCTTCCTATGAGTATCAAGACCTGGATATTTTGGAAGTAATGAGGGATGAATATTAAGAATTTTGCCTGAAAAATGATCAACAAATAAAGGTGTTAGTATCCTCATATAGCCAGCAAGGACAACTAACTCGATACCATGACTGTCAATTATTTTTATCAACTCCTGGTCAAAATTCTCTTTAGTATTAAACTTAATTGGATCTATAAAATGCGTCTTAATATCTGCTATTTTTGCTCGTTTAAGACCGTATGCATTTTTGTTATTGCTAATAACAGCAGAGATTTGAAGGTCTATACTATCTGAGTGGTCTATGATTGATTGTAAATTAGAGCCGTTACCAGAGATCAGAATAACAGCTTTCATCATTATTTAATAATGACTTGCTCGCCTTCGAATTGCACGACTTCACCAATAAGCCAAGCTTTTTCACCGCATGCATTTAAATGGTTTATCGCTTCATTCGACGAATCCTTAGAAATAACGACCACCATGCCAACACCACAGTTGAGAACCCTATACATTTCAGCGGAATCGATATTTCCTTGATTCTGAATCCATTGGAATATTTCAGGCTGGGTCCATGATGTTGAATCCAGTTTTGCCGACAGATGACTAGGCATTACGCGAGGGATATTTTCTAAAAGGCCCCCACCAGTAATGTGAGAAATAGCATGAACTGGAAGAGTATTTAACAAGGATAAAATTGATCTAACATAAATTCTAGTGGGTTCAATTAATAAATTGAGTTGATCAGGGGTTGGTGCTGATTTTTCTATGACTTTTCTAATTAAAGAGTATCCATTGGAGTGTGGTCCTGAGGAGCCCAAGGCTACAATATGATCACCTTCGCTAACCTTAGTGCCATCAATAATTCTATCCTTCTCAACAATGCCAACACAAAAACCAGCTAGATCATAATCCTCACCACTATACATTCCAGGCATTTCAGCAGTTTCACCACCAATTAATGCACAGCCAGACTGACGACATCCCTCACCTATGCCTTCAATAACTGAAGTTGCAATTTCTGGATTGAGCGACCCTGTTGCAAAGTAATCAAGAAAGAATAAAGGCTCAGCTCCTTGAACTATAAGATCATTGACACACATTGCAACCAAGTCGATACCTATTGTGTCGTGCTTTTTGAGCATTTCTGCAACTTTGAGCTTAGTGCCAACACCATCAGTCCCTGAAATAAGAACTGGGTTCTTGTATTTATCTAGAGGGATTTCAAACATTGCACCAAAGCCTCCAAGACCAGCCAAAACTCCTGGCCTAATGGTAGATTTTGCGATTGGCTTGATTTTCTCAATCAGTTGATTTCCTTTCGTTATATCAACCCCTGAGTCCTTATAAGTCAATGAAGACATCTTGTTTTCCGTATAATTAAGGTCTTAAAAAATGGATTATATCGAGCAAAAAAATGAGCTTTTCAATGCTTCCTAATGCGCTTTCAATAATACGTATTATTTTAACAGTTCCAATAGTTATAGCGTTACTAAAAGAGCAGTATCTTCTGACATTGCTATTATTTCTGGTAGCGGGCATTTCTGATGCCTTAGATGGATGGATAGCCAAACAGTTTTCGCTGCAGTCAAGACTTGGTTCTATTTTGGACCCTGTTGCTGATAAGGTTCTGTTAACTTGTTCCTTTATTACGCTTTATTGGATTGGAGCTTTGCCATTGTGGCTACTGATGACCATTTTTGTTCGTGACGTAATCATTATTGCTGGAGCTCTTGGCTATTTTCTTGGAGAGGAGAGCTCTGAAAGTGATTTGTTAGAGCCAAGTCTTATCAGTAAAGTGAATACAGTTTTACAGATTGCCCTAGTCCTATACCTCTTACTTATTAAGTTATATATTGGAATAGATGGTTTTCAAGATATGGTCTTTATTGTTGTTGCTACTTCAACTGCCCTAAGTGGTGCAGATTATGGCCTACTCTGGGTTAAGAAGTTTATTTTACAAGAGACAAAAAAATGAACCAACTTGGTTTACCAATTAGTCTTAACTCTTCAATGCTTCTGGAAAATTTTGTTGCTAATGAGGAACTTATTGGTTCAATTAACCAACTCTTTGAGAGTCAATTATCATCTGAGCTATATATCTATGGCTTATCTGGTCATGGAAAAACGCATATTCTTCAAGGCGCTGTTTTAAAGTCTTTGGAGTACGATAATAATGCATTATTTATTGATTGTTTAGACTCTATCCCTGATCATTTAGCAGATTTTATGGATCAAATCAGATTAATTAGTTTTGATAATGTTCATCTCATATCCAAGAAAAATGAAGAAATATTTTTTGACTTGTTTAATCGGGCTAGACAATCTGAGGTTTCTATACTAGTCAGTGGAGATTGCTTGCCAGTTAACTTGGAGTTGATGAAAGATATTAAAACACGACTCAGTCTTGCAGCTGTTTTTAAACTTCATGAGCTCAACGATAAACAGACAATGAGTGTTTTAGATAAGCAGATGAGTGAAAGAAATATGTCTGTCGACTCTAAGGTCTACGAATACTTATTTAAGAATTATTCAAGAGATTTGAAGTCATTATTGTCAACAATGGATGATTTAGATAAAGCCTCACTTCGCGCCAAAAAGCCAATTTCAATCCCCTTTCTTAAAAGTTATTTGGGGCTTTAGAGATTATTTATGGAGCACTTGCCAATTTTTATTAATCTAAAGCAAAAGCCAGTTTTGGTTGTTGGGGGTGGTGATATTGCTTTGAGAAAAATAAATTTACTGATTAAAGCACAAGCCTCTGTGAATTGCTTGTCTCCATTATTCTGTGATGGAATTGCTAGTCTATCAGCGGATAAAAGTGTGAATCTGATTCAAAAAAGTTTTGAGCCAGATGATATAAAAAATTATTCAATCATTATCGCTTCAACAGATGACTCGTTAGTTAACTCATCCATTTCTGAACTAGCAAAAAAAGCAAACATTCCAGTGAATGTTGTTGACTCTCCAGAGTTATCGAGCTTCATCATGCCATCTATAGTTGATAGATCACCTGTAATAATTGCGGTATCTTCAGCAGGAAAGGCGCCAGTCCTTGCAAGAATTATTAGAGCAAAACTAGAAACTGTTATCCCCAGTGCTTATGGATTACTAGCTGAAATTGCAGGAGAGTATAGGCAGAAAGTTAAGAATCGGTTTTCAAATATTAAAGATAGAAGAGCTTTTTGGGAGTCAGCGTTTTCTGGAGTGATTGCTGAAAAAGTTTTTTCAGGTCGTATTAATGAAGCAAGGGGTGATATTGAGGAGCAACTTGAAAACTCAGTAGAGATTGACTTGGGAGAAGTTTATCTAGTGGGGGCTGGTCCAGGTGATCCTGATTTATTAACATTCAAAGCTTTGAGATTGATTCAACAGGCCGATGTTGTTCTATATGATCGCCTCGTTTCAAAGGGGGTAATGGAATTAGTTCGGAGAGATTCAGAATTGATTTATGTTGGTAAAAAAGGTGGAAGTGATGAATCTACTAGACAAGAGGACATAAATGAACAGTTGGTTAAACTTGCAAAGTCAGGCAAGAGAGTTTGCCGATTAAAGGGTGGTGATCCATTTATTTTTGGCAGGGGTGGTGAAGAAATTGAATCATTATCTGAGCACGGTATTCCATTTCAGGTAGTCCCAGGAATTACCGCTGCATCAGGATGCTCATCATACGCAGGAATACCGTTAACTCATAGGGACTATTCTCAGTCATGCAGATTTGTAACTGCGCACCTTAAAAACGGTACAACCAATCTGCCATGGGAAGAGTTTGTCATTGATCAGCAAACTATTGTTTTCTATATGGCATTGAGTGGTGCAAATTATATTTGCCAGAAACTCATGGAGCATGGGATGGATAAAAACATGCCTATTGCGATTATTGAAAAAGGCACAATGCCAGAGCAAAAAGTTTATATTTCATCATTAACTAAATTGCCAGATTTATTAGCAAAGGAAAATATTCATGCACCAACTTTGATGATTGTAGGCGAAGTTGTCAAGCTCAATGAAAAGCTGAACTGGTATGGCGATTAAAAAAATGAAATCTGTTTCTTATTGAAGAAATATTTAATTTATTTGGGTATAATTCAGAATTCTTCGCGGGAGTGGTGGAATTGGTAGACACGCTGGATTTAGGTTCCAGTGTCGCAAGACGTGAGAGTTCGAGTCTCTCCTTCCGCACCATCAATTTGATTTCAAGAGCTCTTATGAGCTCTTTTTCATAACATCCCAGATTACATTCAGTTCACTCTTACTTGGCTCTTTAAGATTTCTTAACTTTAGGTTCTTAATGATGGTCTGAGTTGTGGACCAGTTGATTTGCATAAGTAGATCAAAATCAATATCTTTAAAATGCCCTTCTGTAAACCATTGCTTCAAATCAGCCATAGACTTTTCAAAATTTTTAAAGCCTACTGCTCTTGCATCTTCAGAAACCATTGGGTCGTTATCCACCAAACCTAAAAAAATAAATTCGTTGTAGTTATTTAAAAAATACTCAACAATTTTTCTTGAACCATTTTTGATTTGAAGTTCAACACTTGAATCATTTGGCATATTTTCATTTAAGTCGGAAAAAGCATTTTTTTTAATGCTAAGGTATATCGTGTCAATTAACTCTTGCTTTGATTTGAAGTGAACAAATAGTGTTCCAGAAGCAACCCCTGCTCTTTTACTGATTTGAGCAGTTGAAGTCGCTTGAATACCTTGACTAGCAAACAGCTCAAGGGCACTCTGAAAAATTTTATCTTTCGTTGAAAGCATTGTCATTAATCATAGATTACTCCAGTTAATTCTTCAGATAGTTTCCAATTTTTTTTTTCATTTCTTCCTTAAATAATATTACATTAGTTTCTTAGTTTTTCCCACCATGTTTTTTTTGGTATGTTGCTTAATTCAAATACTTCACCAATCATTGGCGTTGCAAGATTGACATTCTTTTTTGCAGCCTCTTTAGTAATTCTAATAATTGGCTCATCCCAAGGATGAATTGATAAATCAAATTTTGACCAATGGATTGGAAAAAGGATTTCTGCTTTTAAATCGATACTGGCTTGAACTGCTTCATCCGGGTACATATGAACATTCGACCAGTCAACGTTGTAAGCACCGTTCTCAATAAAGGCAATGTCGAAAGGCCCATACTCCTCACCTAATTTTTTGAACGTCTCTGAGTATCCACCATCACCACTGAAATAAGCACTTAAAGACTTTGATTTTACGATCCAAGAGCCCCATAATGTCGAGTTTCTATTGAAGACTCCTCGGCCACTAAAGTGGAGCGCAGGGGCAAAGATAAATTCAACATCTTTATAGTTATTGCTCTCATACCAGTCAAGCTCGGTAATTTTATTTTTATTTACCCCCCATCTTTCAAGATGAGCTCCAACTCCTAAGGGAACAATAAAATGATCTACTAGATCTGATAAATCTTTAATTGCCTTTGAGTCAAGGTGATCATAGTGATCATGAGAAATGAAAACAACATCAACCTTTGGAAGGTCTTCAATTAATATCGGATTTTCAAATTCAAATGGCTTTCCATTAAAGAAGTTGCTTTTACTGTTAGAGTTAAATGATGGCAGAGGTGAAGCTCTATTAAAGACAGGATCGATCATAATCACTAAATCTTCAGTGTTCATAATAATAGTGGAGTGACCAAACCAAGAAAATTTACCCTCTGTTAGATCTTTGCTATTAAATTTTATTGTTGGTAAGGGTTTTAGAGGGTTTTTATCTTTGGGTGGTGAAAACCAATCTTTGAAAGTTGCTTTTTTTTCTGAAGAACGAAAGTTAGTATAGTTAGTTTTAATATTATGGAACTTTCCTTCAACGAAATTTTGAGAATCTTCAATATTTTTTTGTGCTTCTTTATCTGGAGTTCCTCCAAATACTGGTGATACTTTGAGAAAAATAAATATAACGATAGAAAATGTTATGAGAATGTAAATCAGAAATTTAATGACTTTAATTATTGTAAAAAGAATTTCCATATTAATCTCTAAAGGTTAATTAATCATGCTTGGATCACCAGCTGGCCATGCAACTCCTGCATCACTTCGATTGAGCGATGATATTGTTTCTAAGTCTGGAAGATCAATCTCAAATGAATCTAGGTCAATATTTTGTTGAATACGAGTTGGGTTTGTGGATTTTGGAATGATATGAAAACCTTTTTGAACAGCCCATTTTAGAAGAATCTGTGCCTCAGTAACACCATACTTTTTTGCCATCACTTTAAAGATAGAAGATGATTTTTCACCATCAGCTATCATTTGTTTAGATTTAGAGCTATCCTCTCCCTCTTTTGCTCTCCAGCTAGAGAGTGGAACTAGGCTGCTATATGCAATAATGCTGATATTATTTTGCTTTAAATAGGATACAAGTTCAGTTTTTTGACACCATGGATGAATTTCAATTTGATTTGCCTCAGGCAAGGTTAGACCAGCAGATTTTATTTCTTCAATGTGAGAGATATTGAAGTTGCAAACACCAATCGACTTAGCTTTGCCAAGTTTTTTGATTTCTATCATTGCAGCCCACTGATCAACTCTATCATTTTGGCAAAATGGTGCATGAATAAGAAACAAATCTAAATAATCAACTTGAAGTTTTTCAAGACTTGTTTCAATAGAATTTAAAGTTTCTGAATAAGACATGGGTGGCTGGCCCCAGGATTCATTTCCTGTGAAAACTTTTGATGTTATAAAGATATCTTTTCTAGAAATGTTTTGATCTGAGAGAGAGTCGGCCAAAGAGAGGCCAAGTCCTTTTTCATTTTCATAAACTTGAGCAGTATCAAAATGTCTATATCCTGCTTTTAAAGCAGCTGGTATACATTGTTTTAATTCTTGATTTGAAATTAAATAGGTTCCAAGACCCACTTTAGGAATAGAGATACTCATTTTTTTATATTTATTAAGGAAAAATAATATTATATCTTATAATGAGTGAGTAGTCAGTCATTTGAATATTTTTTTTGGTTATCCCTTTTTATTTAGTAACGTCTATCATGATTAAATATAAGAAATCCTGTAAAATATTAGCTCTTAAAAACACAATTAAAGTATGGCTATATGTTGATTGAAGTTGGGCATTTTGCACTTGTTCTTGCTCTAGTTATATCTCTAGTTCTAGTTGTAGTTCCATCACTAGGGCTTTATCAAAATAAAGAATCACTTGCTCAGCTTGCAAAGCCATTAGTCTGGGCCCAAGGTTTTTGGATAGCTGTAGCTTTCTTTGTTTTATTGGCTGCTTTTTTGACGAATGATTTTTCAGTAAAGAATGTAGCAGAGAATTCTAATACTCAGCTTCCAGTTTTATATAAAGCTTCAGCGGTATGGGGCTCCCATGAAGGCTCATTACTTTTATGGCTCTTCGTTCTGTCGATATGGACAGTGGCAGTTTCAATATTTTCTAAAAAAATTCCCTCAGATTTAATTAATCAAACATTAATAGTTCTGGGGGCTCTAAGCTTTGGGTTTTTACTCTTATTGCTATTCACCTCCAATCCATTTGAGCGATTACTGATACCTCCCATTGAGGGTCGAGAACTTAACCCTCTTCTTCAAGACTTTGGTTTAGCAGTTCATCCCCCTATGCTATACATTGGCTATGTTGGCTTGGCTGTTCCATTTGCTTTTGTATTATCGGCTCTGATAAGAGGTCAGCTTGATAGTACATGGATAAGGTGGACTAGGCCGTGGACCTTAGTTTCATGGTCATTTTTAACGATTGGGATTACGCTTGGTAGCTGGTGGGCATATTATGAGCTTGGCTGGGGTGGTTGGTGGTTTTGGGATCCAGTTGAAAATGCCTCTTTCATGCCTTGGCTCGTTGCTACAGCCTTAATTCATTCATTAAGTGTGAGTGAAAAACGTGGAGCCTTTAAGCAGTGGACTGTATTGCTAGCCATAGGAGGTTTCTCATTAAGTCTGCTTGGAACCTTTTTGGTGAGATCTGGAGTCTTGACCTCGGTTCATGCATTTGCCACTGATCCAACAAGAGGCCTATTCATATTAATATTTTTGTTGATTGTCATAGGAGGGTCTTTGGTTTTGTATACCTGGCGCTCCAGCTTGCTTCAACAAAGCAATCCTTTTTCTTTACTCTCTCGGGAGACAGGACTGCTGATAAATAATATCCTGCTAGTCACTGCTATGTTGAGTGTTCTTTTGGGCACTCTTTACCCACTTATTTTGGATTCTCTTGATCTTGGAAAAATATCGGTTGGAGCTCCCTATTTTAATGCAGTATTCGTTCCGATAATGATTCCAGGTGTTCTTGCACTTGCAGTTTTTCCTTACGTTCGCTGGAAGAAAGATTCATCTTCAAGAGTTTTAAATTTGTTGAAGTTTGAGTGGATTAGTGTTGTTTTATTAACACTACTTTCATGGATATTGATTACTAGAAATATTTTTGTGATTATCGCGATAGCTCTATTTATATGGGTGGTAATTCATGTCATGGTTCTATTGCTTAAAAGGCTGAAAGCAAAATCTAAAGTGACTATGTCTTTTCTTGGGATGGTAGTTGCCCACCTAGGAATTGCTGTGTTTGTGCTTGGCGCAACTGTGACTACGCAGCTTGGGATTGAAAAAGATATCAAAATGAATCTTGGAGAAACTCAAACGATTGCAGGATATGACTTTGTATTTAATGGGGTAAGCCCTCACTCGAAAGATAATTACTCTGGATTCATTGGCAATATTAGTGTCTTTAAAAATGATAGAAAAGTGACTCAACTCAGACCTGAGAAGCGTTTATACCAAACTGGAATGCCAATGACTGAGGCATCAATTGACCCCTCAATAACACGTGATCTTTACGTAGCGCTTGGAGAGAGTTTAGAGGGCGATGCATGGAGTGTTAGAATTTACTATAAACCTCTAGTTCGTTGGATATGGCTTGGTGGGCTAATGATTGCTTTTGGAGCCCTATTGGCAGCTATCGATCGGAGATATCTTGTGAGAGCTAGGTCATGATTTTTTCTTGGCAACTTTTGATAATGCTTATTTTGTCGGGCTTATTTTTTACATGGTTTCTTTTTAAGCCGGTGAAGTCTGGCTTAAGTCATAATGAATCCAATATTGCAATTAACAAGCAAAGAAAAGAAGAGTTGGAACTTGATATCAATCAAGGGCTGATTGATGATGATCAGTTCCAAGTTGCAGAATCAGAAATCGTAAACACACTAGCTAATGAATTAAGAAATAACAATAAAGATAACATTGAAATAAAGCCAATCAATTGGTCGATTGCGATATTTTTATGTTTAAGTGCTTTATCGATTGCACTATACTCTCAGTTGTCACCAAAATTCCTTCCAGGTAGTCAGGTTTTATCTGAACCAATGACTATGGATGAAAGTATCGAAAAGCTTCAAAGCTTTTTAGATGAAAACCCAGATGATTTCCAAGCATTAAAAATGATGGGCTTAGCTCAAATTGGCATAGGTAATGCAGAAGAATCAATTAAGGCTTTTGAGAGGGCCTACATTATCAATGATGAGGATATTGATTTGTTACTTCAATATGCAAGTGCCATTGCTGCAACTCAAGAGGGTCAATTTGATGGAAAAGCAAGAGTTTTGATTGATCAAGCATTTAAGCTTGATCCTCAATCTGTTCAGGTTTTATATTTTTCAGGAATTGTTGCGGCTCATGAGGGAAATCTTAAGGTCGCTATTGAGTTATGGGAGAAGGCACTTTATCTTATGCCTGTTGATCATCCTGACAGAAATATAATCAAAGAGGCTCTAGATACTGTATTGAATTTACAAGTAAAATAGTAATCATGAATAATACACTTGACCTAGCAAAATCACTTATAAGCCAAGCTTCAATTACACCTGATGATAAAGGTTGTCAGTCAATTATGATTGAACGGCTGAAAAAAATTGGTTTTGAGGTTCATTCGTTAAAATTTGCTGATGTTGATAACTTTTGGGCTACTCGCGGGAGTAGTGGCCCCATTTTTGCTTTTGCTGGCCATACTGATGTAGTTCCAGCTGGAAATGAAGATGAGTGGAATACTGTGCCTTTTGAGCCCACCATTAAAGATGGCTATTTGTATGGTCGAGGTGCAGCTGATATGAAAGGTGGCTTAGCAGCTATGGTGACAGCGACCGAAAGTTTTGTTAAAGATAACCCGAATCACAAAGGAACTATAGCCTTCCTTATTACTTCTGATGAGGAGGGGGTCGCGATCAATGGAACAGTAAAAGTAATGGATTACCTCAAAGAAAATAACCAAAGAATCGATTATTGTCTGCTTGGCGAACCTTCATCCACCTCTGTTACTGGTGATGTTATTAAAAATGGAAGGAGAGGTTCACTCAATGGTGTGATAAATGTTAATGGTCAGCAAGGTCATGTTGCTTATCCGCATTTAGCTAAAAACCCAATTCATTTATTTTCTCAAGCTTTGAGTGATTTATGCAGTCAAGAGTGGGATAGTGGTAACGAGTATTTTCCAGCAACTTCATTTCAAGTTTCAAATATTCATTCGGGCGATGGGGTTACGAATGTGATTCCTGGAAAGGCAAAAATCATGTTTAATTTTCGCTATTCAACAGAAACAACAAAAGAAGAATTGATGGCTAAGGTTCATGAAATTTTAGATAATCATAAAATTGACTACACTATAGATTGGTCTCATTCCGGATATCCATTTTTAACTCCTGTGGGTGATTTAGTTTCTGCTTGTGTCAGTGCTGTGGAAGAAATAAAAGATATTACGCCAGAACTTTCAACGTCTGGTGGAACTTCAGATGGAAGGTTTATTGCTCAAGAAGGAACTCAAATTGTTGAGCTTGGCCCTGTAAATGCAACCATACACCAAGTAAACGAGTCGATTTTGGTCGAAGATCTCGAAGATTTAAGTCATATTTATTCTAAAGTTTTAAGCAAAATACTTGTCTAAATCTGTGAAATGAAATTTGATATTATCACACTCTTTCCTGAAATGTTTTCAGCTATCAAAGAAGAGGGTGTGATTTCAAGGGCGCTAAAAAATTCAATCATTTCCATAAGAGAATGGCAGCTTAGAGACTTTAGTAGCAATAAATATAAAAATGTTGATGACAAGCCTTATGGTGGTGGTGCTGGAATGGTTATGCAAGTAAAACCTATTAGAGACTGCTTAGAAAAAGTAAAAGAATTAGAGCCTCAAACAAAAGTCATTTATCTATCACCCCAGGGAGAGCCACTCAATCAACAGTTGGTTGAAAAGCTGGCAAAATTTGAATCATTGACGTTGCTTTGTGGTCGTTATGAAGGTGTTGATGAGAGGGTAATTGAAAATGATGTCGACTACGAGATTTCAATAGGTGATTACGTTATTAGTGGAGGTGAATTGGCCTCAATGGTTTTAATTGACGCTGTCAGTAGACGTCTAGATAATGTCCTTGGAAATAAAGATTCACTCAATGACTCATTTACAGATAATTTGCTCGATCATCCCCACTATACTAGGCCTGAAAGTGTTGATGGTGATTCAGTGCCTGAGGTTCTATTAAGTGGCAATCAAGCTAAAATTGATGCATGGCGAAAAGAACAAGCAATTAAGAAAACAAAGCAGAATAGGCCTGATATTTTGTCCAATTAGTTGCAGGATTTAAACCCTCTCAAGAATTGTTATTGTAAGGCCAATCGTATATAATCTACCAACACTATAAATAAGCATTTTATGACAATAAAACACTCCTTTAAAGGCTCAAATGTTGCATTAATAACTCCAATGTTTGATGATGGAGCTGTTGATTATGATTCTCTCAATAATCTTATCGATTTTCATATTGAAGCAGGAACGAGCTCAATTGTTTCAGTTGGGACAACTGGTGAGTCAGCAACGGTTGGAGTAAAAGAGCACCTGAAAATAATTAATCATACAATTCAATATGCAGCAAGAAGAATTCCAATTATTGCTGGAACAGGGGCTAATTCAACTTCGGAAGCAATTGAACTGACTCAAGAAGCTAAAAATCTTGGTGCAGATGCTTGTCTTCTTGTTACGCCCTATTACAATAAGCCAACCCAGGAAGGTTTATTTCAGCACTTCAAGTTAATTGCTGAAAGTGTTGATATTGATCAGATTTTGTATAATGTTCCTGGGAGAACAGCGGTAGATATGTCTGTAGAAACAACTGCTAGACTTTCAGAAATTTCAAATATAATTGGTATTAAGGATGCTACTGGAGATCTAGAGGTCATTAAAGCCCTTGTTAAAAGCTGTCCGGAAGACTTTCTATTGCTAACTGGAGATGATGCAACAGCAGTAGATTTTCTTTTGTTAGGAGGACATGGTGGTATCTCAGTGACTGCAAACGTTACACCCAAGGAGCTTCAAAAGGTTTATATGGCAGCGATTGCTGGAAATGCTGATTTAGCTAGAAAAGCTAATGAGGGGCTGACAAGTCTCCATCAGAATTTGTTTGTTGAGGCTAACCCTATTCCTGTTAAATGGGCTCTTTATAAAATGGGTATGTGCTCGAAGGGAATAAGGCTGCCTTTGCTTGAATTATCGACTGAATTTAGGTCAGTTATAGAGAATGATTTAAAGGAATTAAACCTAGTATGAAGATTTCAAATTATTTAAATATTGTTTTAATAAGTTTATTTTTAGTTAGCTGCTCCAAAGTAACTGATCCAGTTAAGGAAATTGGCTTAGGAAGTCGTGATATCAATTATCAGGCAGATGAAAAAGTTGATTCACTTATCATTCCACCAGATCTTACTCAGCCTAATGCTCTCCAGGCATTAACTGAAGTAGAAAAACTTGCTGACAATACTCAAGTTGTTCAGAGAGTTCAAAACATTGAGATCAAAAGAGACAAATATCGTCGTTGGCTTCTAGTTGATCTTCCACCCAGTGAAGCATGGTCTTTATCAAAAGAATTTCTTCGCTCCTATGGTTTTAATATAGAAACAGAGAATCAAAAAATTGGACTTCTTG
>CALKDH010000097.1 GCA_938086805.1 uncultured PS1 clade bacterium
GTGCTCCTGTCAATGCTTTTTTCATCCAAGTTCTACCACATAGTCATATCGATCACCACGATAGTATGATTGTGTATATTCAACGACTCTCCCATTAGCATCTTTGCCGCGTCTCTCAACAAACAAAATAGCGCTTCCAGGTTTAACTTCAAGTTTATCAGCTAGATTGTCATCGGCTATGATGGCATGAATATTCTGTTTGGCAGTTACAGGATTCATATTTTTAGCTTCTAATAGTTCATAAAGAGAATTATCTAGTGCCGATGTTATGGATATGATGGAGGCAGGGATGACTGCAATTTCATAGAGTAGCGGCTCATTGACTAAGTAACGAACACGGTTAAGTCTGTGAACTAAATCACCTTCGCTTAAATTCAGGATTAAGGCCTCCTTAGGTGAAGCCTTTCCTTCCTCTCTAAGGATTACTCTGGAGTATGACTCCAGTCCTCTTTTTTTCATATCTGCTGTAAAGCTGTTTAACGAGGAGAGGTTTTTATGTAGAACAAGATCAACATTGTCAGAGACTATCGTCCCAGCACCTTGTCTTTTTACAAGTAAACCAATTTCAACTAGCTGATCAATCGCTTTTCGTACAGTAATTCTTGACATCTTCAGACTAGTAGCTAAATCCCTCTCTGGAATGAGAGCATCACCCGGATTTAGGAGTCCCTCTTGAATGGCATTATTGAGTGAACGAGATAATTGCTTATATAAAGATTCTGAGCTATCACTTGATGGCTTTAAAAAATCAATCAAATTGTCCGTGGCAGTCATAATTTTTTTTGTTTATTAGCTGAAAAAGTACGTATCAAAAATAAAATTGGTATTTAATTGGTACTATTATATACCTTTTCATTTTATTAATCAATTACTAGAATTAGATTTATTAGAGATTAAATTTAAATCATACAATTAGTTCTTTTTAATAAAATAAATAAATAAAACAGAGATATCAGGGTGTTTCTTCTAAAAAAAAGATAAATCTTAATTTTTTTTAAATTTAATTTGTTAATTTATAATCAGCTGTTATATAATACCATTATATTACCAATTTGAAATAAACTATGTATTCATCTTAATGAGTAGATAGCCTATTTTTAGATAGTGAGAACTGAGGATGAGTACAACAGATTTTGTAATAAAAACATCAATCAATTCAGAGAACTATTTTTGTTCTAAGCTTATTAATAACTCGCATGAATCAATTGAAAGTTTTATGTTTTGCTTTAGCCTACTTGCACCGGTTAAGGAAATTGAAAACTGCGTTTTACATTTGAGTTCTGGTGGTTATGCTGAGATAAAACCGAATGAGAATTTTGTCTTAAAACCTGGAGATGTGTGGAGCTTTAAGTATGCTTATGAAGAGTCTAGGCATAAGCCAATGAACTATAGATGGTCTCCTCAAGGCTGTTTTTTAAAAACTAAGAATCAACAAATATTCGAATTAAATGTGATTGATTTAGACTTGGAAAGAATCTCCTCCGTGGCACCAATTCCCCATATTCCGGGAGATAAATTAAATTTTGAATCACTGCGATTGGTGCCACATCCTTATTCATGGTCGTCAAGTACTGGAGTATGCAACTTATGTCCTCCAATTAATGTTTTCTGTGATGACGACTTAACAATTACCAGTGGGTATGAGTCAGCTTGTGATCTTGGTAAGCGCTTAAATCTTAATTTCTTTCCAGAACAAACAAACAATGAGAATCCAGCTGCAACAACTTCAATAAAGATTAAGTATCTTGCATCTGTCGAAGAGTCATCTTATGAAATTACAATCACAAGTGATGTCGTTGAGGTTACTGTGGGTGATGAGACTGGCCTTTACTATGGCCTTATCTCTCTAATGCAACTGGCTCAAACTTATCATCAATTAGTGCCATGCGGCACAATAATTGATAAGCCTCGCTTTAATTGGAGAGGTCAGCACTTGGACACGGTTAGGCACTTCTATTCAGTGGATAGTGTGTTAAAACTTCTAGATTTAATGAGTCTGTTTAAGCTAAATAAGTTCCATTGGCATGGCGCAGATGATGAAGCATTTCGATTTAAACTGGCTGATGATTATGATATCGCTACTTCAACATCTAAAAGAGGAGATGGCCAACTAGTGCCACCTGTTTTTGGATCTGGACCAGGACCAATCGGAGGTTGTTATGACTTAGCTGATATTAAGAGAATTACCGATAGAGCATCAAAAAACTATATTGAGGTAATGCCTGAATTTGATTTACCAGGCCATAATATGTCTCTACTGAAACTTTACCCCAGTATGCGCGATCCTGAAGATCAAAGTTTTGAAGTTTCAGTTCAAGGTTACTCTGAAAACACTCTAAACCCTGCGATGCCAGATACATCATCGATTTTAGAGAATGTAATAGATGATCTCTGTAAAGTGTTTCCTGGCGAATATATTCATCTAGGTGCTGACGAGATTGCGCCTGGCGCATGGAGCGAATCACCTTTAGTTGATGCTTTAAAAGCCAAACACAATCTCGAAAATAGTAAGGATGTAGCATCTTGGTTTATTAATAAACTTTCAAGAAGAATTGAGTCCAATAATAAAAAAACCGCTGCTTGGCAAGAGGCTGAAGATGGTCATCACCATGATGAAAAGACAGATAAGTTACTATTTTCTTGGCAGAATCTAGAGTCTGGGTTAAACCTAGCAAGACAAGGGTACAAAGTTGTTCTTTGTCCAGCTGAGCATATCTATTTTGATATGGTTCAAAGTAGAAATTATGCTGACCGCGGCGCGAATTGGGCTGCCGTTATTCCATTTGAGAGGACAGTAGACTGGGAAATAATTCCTGAAAACGAGCCAGAGCTTGAAGCGAATATAGAGGGTATCCAAGGCCATCTATGGAGTGAAACAATTCTTGAAGATT
>CALKDH010000098.1 GCA_938086805.1 uncultured PS1 clade bacterium
AGATTTTACCCCTTTACATACAACTGTGTTGCCTTCTAGCTTTAGGTCTGCTCCCATACGGCTGAGTTCGGGTACGTGCATAAACCTATTTTCAAAGATGGTTTCAGTTATGGTACTGCTTCCCTCTGCGATAGAATTAAGAGCCATAAATTGAGCCTGCATATCTGTAGGAAAGTTTGGATAGGCGCTTGTACGAATATTAACTGGGTTTGGCCTTTTGCCTTTCATGTCCAGTTTAATAGAGTTTAGATTGGTTTGAATATCCGCACCAGTTTCAATGAGCTTTCCAATGACAGCCCTCATAGAGTCTGGCTCAATATTGTTGACAGTAATTTTGCCTCCAGTTATTGCAGCGGCTACCAAATAAGTGCCAGCCTCAATTCGATCTGGACAAATTGAGTATTCACAGCCATCTAGATGATCTACCCCTTCAATGATGAGTGAAGAGGTATTCTCCCCTGTAATTTTTGCACCCATTTTTTTAAGACACCTAATCAGGTCAGTGACCTCAGGCTCTTGGGCGGCATTATTAATTGTTGTAATGCCTTTAGCAAGACTGGCTGCCATAATAATATTCTCGGTTGCAGTCACCGAAATTAGATCAAAATTTATTTGAGCCCCTACCAGCTCTTTAGCACTTGCATAGATATAGCCATTTTTAACTTCAATGGTTGCCCCCATTTTCTCTAGTGCATCAAGATGAAGGTTTACTGGCCTGGTTCCAATGGCGCATCCACCAGGGAGTGATATTTTAGCTTCTTTGTATTTGGCTAGCATTGGACCAAGCGTCAAAATAGAGGCGCGCATTGTTTTTACAAGAGCATACTCAGCTACCAAATTAGTGAGCTTTGAAGAATCAATAAATATGGACCCATCCTCTTCCAAAACAAAGTTAGAGCCCATATACATGAGTAGCCTCAAGGTTGTCGAAACATCACTCAATTGAGGAGTGTTAGAAAGCTTCATTGGTCCATCTGCAAGAATGGAGGAGAAGAAGATTGGAAGGGTTGCGTTTTTTGAACCAGAGGTTTTAATACTCCCAGTCAGAGGAGAGCCTCCATGAATATCTAATTTATACATTTAATCTAGGATTTTGATAGCATTTTTTCAACCAACTTTTCAATACCTTGACGCTTGATTTTAGAGTCATACCCAATCTTTTCTATATCCAAAATGCTAATTGATTGATACTCAAGATCATAGAGCTTCCATCTCTCTTTATTGATTAGTTTTAGAGTAACAGTTGCATTTGCACTGGCGTCATCATCGAGAGAGATTGAAACTTTTACTCTTGCGGTATTTCCATTTTGACTATATTGATCATCAACTTTAATATTGATTTCCTCCCACTGATTGATCTCTGAAAGGATGCCTACATACTCATTAATGAGTGAATTCTTAATATCTCTCTCAAATATTTTTCTCTGTTTCGTATCTAGTTGACTCCAATAACCTCCCAAGGCGATTTCAGTGCTGTGTTCTAGGTCAATAAAGGGAATAATTTTCTTTTTAGTAAGATTCATAGTTGATTTGATTGACTCACCACTATTTTTATTCAAATCTATAAAGGAACAAACAACATCGTTTAGTATCGCCTCAACCTGCTCTGGTGCAGAACTACCAGCAGCTTTTGGTGAAATTGAGGGGCATAAAGTTGCGGCATGTATTATTCCGATAAAGAGAAAGTTTATCAAGAATGCCTTTAAAATATTAAGGACAATTTTCATGACGCTATTGTACTATAACTGTGAAAAAAATAAGTGAAATGCAAAACCAAAATCTAAAATTAAAATTAAAAAACTTAACAAAAGAATCTGGTGTCTACAAGATGCTTGATAAATCTGGAAATGTCATCTATGTAGGAAAGGCAAAAAACTTAAAAAATCGTGTCTCAAATTACTTTAATAAATCATCTCAAGATGAAAAAACACAGTTACTTCAGAAGAATATCCATGATTTTTCTATCACTCTAACCAAAACAGAGACTCAGGCACTGCTTCTTGAAAATGATCTAATCAAGCAGTACAAGCCTAAATATAACATTCTTTTAAAAGACTCAAAAAGTTATCCCTATATTTATATCAGTAATGATGCTCATCCAAGACTTGGGATGTTTAGAGGCAAAAAAAACAAAGATTACCATTACTTTGGACCTTATCCATCAAAATATGCGGCAAGGGACGCGCTTGCTCTTCTAAAAAAAATTTTCAAGGTAAGGCAATGTAGCAATAGTTTTTATAGAGCTCGATCACGACCCTGTTTGGAGTATCAGATTGGTCTCTGTAGTGCCCCATGCGTTGGAAAGATTTCTGACGAAAGATATGAGCAGGATGTAAAGTTGGTAAGTCTTTTTTTGAATGGAAAGTCAACAAAACTTTTAAATGAAGTCTCAAAAAAAATGAAGGCTTCCTCGAGTGAACTAGACTTTGAGGCAGCGGCAACTTACAGAGATCAGCTTATTAATCTGAGAACTATACAAGAAAGGCACAGCTCACAATTTACATCAGACATGGATGTAATAAGTATCGTCAAAGATTCACAGGTGCACTGCATTGAAGTTGTCTTTATAAGGTCTGGTAAACAGATTGGAAGCGAGACTTTTTTTCCAAAAAATGCAAAAACTGAATCCTGTGAATCAGTTCTAAGTGCATTCTTGCCTTTGTATTATCTTGGAAAAAATACTCCAAAAGAGATTGTCATTAGTCATAAACTTCAAGATAAATCATTATTAGAAGAAGGGCTTTCAACAAAGCTCATTCATCTTCCGAGAGTTGATAAAAAACATTTTCTTGAGCTGGCAACGTTGAATGCTAAGGAGAATTTAAAGCAGCGCCTTCTCCTCAAATTCACCAAAAAGAAACAGCTCGAGGCTATTCAAAAAATCCTTGCCCTGAAAAAACTACCAGAGGTAATGGAGTGCTTTGATATTAGTCACACAATGGGTGAAGCAACTACTGCTTCATGTGTCGTCTTTGATAAAGGCGCTCCAAAGACGAGTGAGTACAGGCAATTTAATATTAAAGATATTACTCCTGGAGATGACTATGCGGCAATTAACCAAGCCGTTTATAGAAGATATTCAAGACTCCAAGAATCAAATAAAGAAATGCCAGATATTGTCTTTATTGATGGCGGACTAGGCCAACTCAATCAAGCCATCATGGTGATGAATTCAATCGGACTGGATAATATTTTATTGGTTGGTATTGCCAAGGGAGAGGGAAGAAAAGCAGGTCTTGAGACACTCATTACTGTCGAGGGAGAAAAAGTCAAAAAAATAAATCTCCCACCTTTTGATCCTGCCCTTCTTTTAATCAATCATATTAGAGATGAGTCTCACCGTTTTGCCATTAAAAACCACCGCAAGAAAAGAGCCAAAAAAAGAACTAAGTCCTCTCTAGAGTCAATTAAGGGGGTTGGCGTGAATAAGAGAAGCGCACTTTTGAATCATTTTGGAGGCATTCAAGAAATTGAAAATGCCAGTATTGACGAACTTCAAAAAGTAGTCGGCATCAATCTTAAATTAGCGACTAAAATACGAGAATCTTTAAAGAAATAATTTGATTTTATGTTTATATTAAGACTTCTCATTGCTGCGCTCATTGTTAGCTATCTTATATGGTTATTCAATACTCGCATTATGGGGAAAAATATTGCACTCTCTAAAATAGCTACTTGGGTGCTCAGCGCAACCTTCGTAATCTTTGTTGTTCTCTCCGGTCTATCCTATTTAGTAGAGGGTTCCTAGACTTTACTTGAAAGTACCAAAGTTTTTAGATGTTTTGTGCTGCTAATTATTCTGTTGGTCGCGTTAACTATAATTGACAATCTTGAAACCTCCCAAACTGGAAGGTCTCTCATATGATCCCCCATATAGTCGAAGTTTTTCTCTCCAAATCGATCGACCAAAGTATCTGCTTTGTTTTGGCTGGATAAATTAAAGTCTTTATTTGTAGCCATTACATCATCAAAGATCTTAAGATGTTTTGCTACAGCAAATGCATAATTTTTGTGGGATGCGGTTGCAAGAACAATTTGACATCCTTGTTTTTTACGCTCCATAATATAGCTGATAACATTATCGTTATATGGTAGTTCAGGAATATTAATTTCAAACCTTCTGACGAGTTGATCTTTTAAAAATCCTTTGCCTTTTGATAGCCAAAAAAGGTAGTGGCCAATGAGCCATGGTCTTTTGGTTAAAACACCGAGTGAAGATAAAAAAAGTAAGTCTGTATCAATCAGAGTATGGTCAAGATCCACAATTAAGGGAATGTTGTCACTGTCCACTATCTAATTCACTCCATTTGTCATAAAGTAATTCTAATTCTTGTTCAATAGACTTGAGGTTAATTGTCAAATTTTGAGCATCAGGGTTTTGATAAAAATCAGGATCAGATAATAATTTCTGAGCCATAGAAATTTCATTCTCTAAGTCCTCAATATTTCCAGGTAAAGATTTTAATAGTTGCTGATCATTATATGAGAGCTTTTGAGAAGATTTTTTAGGTTTGGCCTTAACGCTCTGAACTTCAGTGGATTTAGATTTTTTGTTTTCATCTTTCTGCATGATGTAGTCATCATATCCGCCGTTGTATTGCTCAATAATGGCATTGCCCTCCATGACAATCGTTGAACTAACAATATTATTTAAAAAGGTCCTGTCGTGAGAGATTAAAATTAGTGTTCCCTCATAGTCAACAAGCATCTCTTCTAATAACTCGAGTGTTTCAACATCCAGATCATTGGTGGGCTCATCAAGTACAAGAAGATTGGCTGGCTGGGATAAAATTTTCGCGAGCATTAATCGATTTTTTTCACCTCCCGAAAACATTTTAATTGGAGCCATGGCTTGTTTTCCAGTGAATAAAAATTGTCTAAGGTAGCCAATCACATGTTTACTTTTTCCATTAATATCGATATAGTCTCTTCCCCCGGAGACAAAATCCATCGCTTTGACATTAGGATCAAGTGTCTCTCTCATTTGGTCAAAGTAGGCCAATTGAATCGTTTTCGATCGCCGTATATTTCCTTTAATGGGTTTTAATTCATCGAGTAAGAGTTTAATGAGAGTTGATTTACCTGATCCATTGCCGCCAATAATTCCAATTTTTTCACCCTTTAAAACAAGAAGAGAGAGCTCCTTAACGAGCTCAATCTCTGCAATAGAGTAGCTTATATTTTTTACTTCAAATACAATTTTTGACACTCTCTTTTCGTCTTCCAGAGTATGAATCTTGACATTACCTTGCCTCTTTCGAGTGTTTACAAACTTTTTTCGCATGGCCTCGAGTGCTCTAACTCTGCCCTCATTTCGAGTTCTTCTTGCCTTAATGCCTTGACGAATCCATGCCTCCTCTTGAGCTAGTTTTTTGTTGAACCTTGCATTTTCAAGTTCTTCACTATTGAGAAGGTTTTCCTTTCGCTTCAAATAGTCCTGATAGCCGCAGTCAAAGATTGATAGTTTCCCTCTATCAAGATCAAAAATTTTATTAACAATTCCTTTTACAAAGGAGCGATCGTGACTGATAAGCAGGAGAGTGCCATGAAAATCTTTGAGCATTTTCTCAAGATCTAGGATTGCTGTGATATCCATATGATTGGTAGGCTCATCCAGAAGAAGAATGTCTGGCTCCTGAATAATGGCTTTAGCAAGCATCACTCTTCTTTTCCAGCCACCTGAGAGTGTGGATAGCTGAGTGTCAGATTTGAGTTGAAATCGGTTTAAAATTGTATCAATTTTGTGGAGGTAGTGCCATAAATCCTCGCTTTCAATTTGCTCTTGTAGTCTAGAGCTTTTTGATTCATTTCCCTCTTTAAGAGCTTCATGATAGTTTGCAAGGATTTTTCCAGTATCGCCAAGTCCGTGCGCAACTATATTAAAAAGGGTGTCACTATTATCTTCTGGTGGCTGCTGCTCTAGGTAGCTAATGGTTGTTCTATTTTGTATTTTTAAGTCGCCATCATCAGCTGAAATAAGGCCAGCTAGTAGCTTTAAAAAGGTTGATTTACCCTCGCCATTTCTTCCAATGAGTCCAATCTTATCCCCCTTATGGATGGTCGCATTAATCTCGTCAAGGATTACTTTTTCAGCAAATCTCAGAGAAATATTGTCTAAGGTAATAAGTGGCATAAGTTAAAATTGTAACTTTAAATAACAGCTTTACTAATGCGTTATTTTATTCATTTTGTTATTGGACTTTTGCTTATTCAGGCACCTTTTGCTGAAAGTATTGAGGCAAGTGGCTTTGAAACACAAGAGCAGCAGAGTCGGTATACACAACTCATTGAAAACATTCGCTGCCCAGTCTGCCAAGGCCAGAGCATTGGTGGATCTAACTCAGATCTTGCGCAAGACCTCAGGGAGAAGGTGCGTGACATGATTCTAGATAATCAGACTGACTCAGAGGTCTATTCGTTCATGGTGGAGCGGTATGGCGACTTTGTAGTCTATAAGCCGCCAGTCAATACCAAGACTTATGTTTTATGGTTTACCCCAGTATTGGTTTTGATCATCTCTCTCCTATTTTTGTTTCGATCGACTCAAGCAAATAAAGAAAAAATCATTAATGAAGATGGTGATCTCGATAGAGCCAAAAAATTATTAAAGTAAAAAAATATGAATGAAAACAAAATCAGTGATTTGATAGTT
>CALKDH010000099.1 GCA_938086805.1 uncultured PS1 clade bacterium
AAAGTTAAAACTTACCAGTAACTTGAAAGTGTAAATAAATATGAGAAGGAGGGTGGATATTTATCTAATCTTTATTCTAAGTACTCTGACTAAAAATATTTTCTGCCAGCATAAAATCTTCTTGGGTGTCAATTTCAGTCCATTTCAGTCCTGAAATATCTAATGCATGAAAAGGGACATCTTTTTCAATGAGTCTTTCATAAGCTGCTTCATAATATTCCTGATGGTATTGCTCATCTTTCATCATTAGTTCCAGCTCATTAAATAAAGTACACGCTGTTTCACCGCTGATCTTTTCAATACCTATTGATTCACCAATCGCATCTACAGGATTAACTGTTTTACTGGCTTTAACCACTCTATTATCATCTTTAATAATGACCTTTATCTCTTCTGCATCAAGATTAATATTTTTGTCGATACATAGACAATTATCATATTCAGAAGCAATAAGGCTTGTTAGTATATTAATATCAAAAACAACATCAGCATCAAATTTAATAAAGGTTGAATCCTGAACAAAGTCTTTGGTTAACATTAAAGAATAACCGGTATTCGTTACTTCATATTTTTCATTCGTTATAAATTGGACGATTAAATCAGGAAATTGTATTTTCACATAATCTTTTATCTGATTCTGTAAGTAGCCCAAGACAAAGACAACTTCATTAATTCCACACGCCTGAATATGTGACAACATCATTTCAAGAATGGTTTTACCATTTATTTTCAACAGGCTTTTAGGACAGTTATCTGTTAATGGTCTGATTCTTGAGCCTACACCAGCGGCTAAAATAATTGCTTTAATTTTTAGATCCTCATGAAAAAAAATCACACTTGTCACTAATTATTTTAGTGACTGCATCCACACCAAATGCTTTATTTATTTACAATGCTTACCACATTACTTTTTATTTGAACACTTCTTTGCCAGCCACGCATAAGCCCTAAATAAAGCTGACTTACTGCAAACACCCAAAGCATGGGCGTGAGTTCATCAAGCACTAGTGCGAGTGATAGCATGAAAATGAAAACCCCTTCATTAAATGCAAGTATTTTTCGTTGCTCAGCTATAAACCACTTCAGGTTTGCTGAAAAACCAAATTCAAGACCTGCAGTATCTTCTTTTTTTGCAGTCGATTCTTTTTTGGAAAGCGCTTCAAGGTATTGACTGTCCTGTGACATTTTGGTGTAAATCATCACATACTTTACATAGCCACGAAGCGAGTAGAAGGCAACACCAATAAATGCCAAAAATATCGGTAAAACATTATGAGACTGGTTGTAAGCTGCATAACCTATTGCAACAAACCAAAGTGTCACCTGTATTTGGTCGGTTAGCCTGTCGTAATAGCCGCCTAATTGTGAGGTGGTTTTTCGATATCGTGCCATCTGCCCATCCATACAATCAAAAACATGACTCAAATGGATAAGCACTGCGGCACAGACAAAATTTGCACTGCCACCAACAACAATAAGTAGCGATGCTACAATTGCAGTAATAAAAGAAATGAGCGTGATCAAGTTCGGCGTTAGCCATTTAATATCGACAACGAAATAATTAAGTGCAATAGCTAGAGGTGATGTGACAAAAGAAGACCACCATTCATCATCTTTTGTTTTCGTCGCCCATAAGCATGTCAGTTTTTCATTCACAATATCCCTTTCGATGTCAGAAGATTGGTACTGATTTTTTTAATTACAGGAGTGGATTTTTGGATTTGACTACCGTCTCTAACAACACCTAACATCTTAACCAGTTCAATAATAGGTAGTATTTCTCCAATCGGCTTAAAACTATCCAATACCTTCTTCAGTGAATCCAAAAAATATTGGATATCAGTAAAAGACAAGTCACCTATATTTCCAACCTGAAAAGCACGATTCTTAAAGCAACCCTTTCCCTCGTAGATAATAATAGATTTTTCGCGCAATTTCTGACTTAAAACACCGACATCGATATGCGATGGAGCATAAACGGTGGTTAATATCGAGCACATATGTTTCTGATTAATTACAAACTTAAGCCCCATGCTCAGCATGCCTTGTCTTAACTTATTGGCTTTATCTCTCAGATTAGCATAGCGATTTTGAATACCTTCGTTGAGTATATTGGATAGCGCTTGATCTAGAGCATAGAATAAGTGCACCGCTGGTGTATTAGGTGTCTGAGAAAAAGTTTTTATAAAGTCATAAAATTTATACAAATTTAGATACATAGATTTAATGGGAAGATTCTTTAATTTCTCAAACTCTTGAGTTTCACCAACTACAAAAGATAATCCAGGATAAGAGCCAATTGCCTTTGAACTCGAACTTGAACAAAATGTAATGTTGCATTTTTCCAGATCAATTACTTCTGCGCCTGCACTGCTTACACAGTCGACAATAAATATCGCACCATGTGATTTTGCAAGTTTTCCGATTTTTTCCAAGGGATTTAACATGCCAGAACTGGTTTCATGGTGAACCATGGCAAAGACATCAATCTTCTGTATCTGCAAAAAATCTTTAATTTTTTTCAGGCTTAGTTCTTCTCCCCAGTTAAATTCCAGTAAAAAAGTATTTTCATTATGAATCTTAGATATGTTGTGTAGTCTTTCGCCAAATTCGCCATTAGACAGAATAAGAATATTCTTCCCAGCAACAACTGAAGACAACATTGATTCATTGGCGGCAGTTCCAGAGCCAGTAATGACTACCGCTCGATAATCCGCTCTATTCTTTATCTCGAAGAGTGTGAGTAATTTATTTTCAATACTTTCTAACAAATAATCAAAATCGATTTCACGATGACAAATATCTTGTTTACAAATAGCCTCTCTTACATTCTGAGCTACATTGACTGGACCAGGTGTAAATAATAAATGTTGCTTCATTCTTTTTTATACTCCTTATAATATTCAGCTTCCCATTCTTACTCATGCGTCAGCCACTTTTTTAAATAAATAAATCGTCATCAGAAAACTCTCCGCTATTCTTCTAGGATATTGGGTAATAACTTAATGATTTGCAATTGAACTAAACTATCAAAAGCCTACAGTTGGCTCGTGATAAATCAGAAACTTCACAGATAGATGCAACTTTAAAGTTGTTTATTTCGGTCTTGTGATCAATTTATATAAAAACCAACAATCAAGTATAGCATATTTATCCTGATCAAGATCATTTTAAGACATTAATTGAAAAGCTGAAGCTAAATCTGATTCGAGAACTAACCAAATTTCAAAAATAATACTACCCCTTGTTAATTCATACTAGAATTATAAGTCAATTTAAACCAAAGCCAAAATTTCGTTTGATGTATGAGGGACAGAATTCTTCTTTTGCTATAGAAGTTATATTTCTAAATCAAAAACACTAATTCCCTGGCGCCCTCCTTTACACATCGAAACTAATTTGCTACCAAGTAGAATATGCTCTGGATGTTCGTTATACTCAAGCAGTGTTTTATAGCAATCAAAGGTGACTATAAAACCAGAATTATATTCTGATGACTTTTGCTCAAAGTCTAAATTATTTCCATAGTCAAAGTCAACTATGCCGTCAATCTTGTTTTTTAGACTTGAAAGGCTTTTAAACA